>NZ_DBMDDV010000001.1:0-259284 GCF_057431175.1 Gemmiger sp.
GTCTGCCGGACGCATAACCGAGTATAACTTCAATATGCTGTCCGAGAAGTACCAGAACGAGCAAAAGGAGCTTGAAACAAAAATAAGACAGCTTCACGAAATGATGGAAGCCGCCGTACAGACCGCAGCGGATGCTGAAAAGTGGATTGCCCTAATGAAACAGTATGTCAACCCTGTGGAGCTGACCGCCGAACTTCTGAACACTCTAATTGAAAAAATAACCGTCCACGAAGCTGTCAAGGGCGAGGATGGAAGCCGTGAGCAGGAAGTAGAAATCTACTACCGCTTCATCGGCAAAATCGACTGACCTTTCTTTTTTTACCCAACAATATCTTTAATTAAGGGAAACGGGCAGCGCAGACCCCAGCACAACAAATTTGCTGGCTGTGGCAAAGTTATACGATGTGCCAGCAGAGGAGCTTCTGCGGGAAGTAGAAAGGTAGGGGGGCGTCCTCGACGCCCCCCTACGACTAAAGGATAAAGTTGTACTAAAGGCAAGATGCGGCGGCCAGGGGGCTGGCCGCCCTACAACTCTATATCTTTTACCGCAGCCCCAGATCCGCCAGAATATCCGTCCGTGCGTCCAGCGCCAGCGTCGCAATTCTGCGTATCCGCTCGGGTGTCATATAGGGCGCTAACCCGCTGATGGAAAACGCACTTTCCGCGCGGCCGTCGGCGCCGGGGATGGCCACCGCCACGCATCGCACACCGACTTCGTTCTCCTCGTCGTCGATGGCGTAGCCGTTGGCGCGCACTTCCACAAGCTGGCTGCGCAGCTCCTCCAAATCGGTGATGGTCCGGTCGGTCAGCTTCTGCACGTTGCTGTGGGTCCAGATATCCTCCAGCTCATCCCCTGGCAGCGTGGCTAAAATAGCCTTGCCCACGCCAGTGCAGTACAGCGGGCTGCGCAGGCCCACGCGGCTGGACATCCGCATGGGACCGCTCTCGGTCTTATAAATGTAGACGATGTCCCGCCCATCGCGGATGACCAGGTGCACGGCCTCGCCGGTGCGCTGGGAGAGGCGCTCCAAATGCGCCTTTGCCACGCCCATAATATCCATGCTGTCCACAATGCCGCTGGACAGCTCAAACATTTTTAAGGTCAGCCGGTAGTGGCCATTCTCGTCGTTCTGCGCCACATAGCCCAGCCCCACCAGGCTTGCCAGCAGGCGGTGCACGGTGCTTTTGGCAAGGCCGGTCTCCCCTGCCAGCTTTTGCAGGCTGACCCCCGTGGGGTGCGCCGCCAGCTGCTCGATCAGCTGAAAGATGCGCTCCACACTCTGCACGCCGGTCTTTTCTGCCATGATAAGGGCCTCCTGACGAAATTTAACAAAAATTTCATAAATTTAATTTGCGGGACGGAACGCATAATCGTTCCGTATTATGGAACGATTATAACAGAGTTGGCCGATTTTTTCAAGCTCTTTTCCGAATTGCGGAATCCTTGGCAGATACAACAAAAATCGTGCGCTTTCTTTCACATTTCTGCCCGATTGACGCCCACCGACCCAGTGGATATAATAAAAGTAACCAAGTGCGTGACCCCGCCGCAGTGTGTGAACTGGGTGGCCCGCACAGAATCAGTGAAGGAGAATTGCTATGAATTCTGTTTTGCAGCGTGTTTACGAGATCGGCATTATCCCGGTCATTGCTTTCAACAGCGCGGACGAGGCCCTGCCCCTGTGCAAGGCCCTGATGGACGGCGGCCTGCCCGCCGCCGAGGTCACCTTCCGCACCGCTTGTGCTGAGGAGTGCATCAAGAAGATCCACGAGGAACTGCCCGATATGCTGCTGGGCGCTGGCACTGTCCTGACCATTGATCAGGCTGACCGCGCTATGGCCGCCGGCGCTTCCTTCATCGTTGCCCCCGGCTTTGACCCCGAGGTCTGCCAGCACGTCATCGACAAGGGCGGCATCATGATGCCCGGCACCGCCACTGCAGGCGAGATGCAGCAGGCCATGAACATGGGCTGCGAGTGCGTTAAGTTCTTCCCCGCAGAGGCCAATGGCGGCGTGGACAAGCTGAAGAACATCGGCGCTGCCCTCAAGACCTGCAAGTGGATGTGCACCGGCGGCGTCAACGCCAAGAATGTCAACAACTACCTGGGCTACAACCAGATCATCGCCGTCGGCGGCACCTGGATGTGCAAGAGCGACAAGATCAAGGCCGGTGCTTGGGACGAGATCGCCGCAATGAGCCGCGAGGCCGTTGATGTCATGCTGGGCCTTGAGCTGGGCCACATCGGCATCAACTGCGAGAACGAGGCCGAGGCCGCCAAGACCGCTGAGACCATCGCCAGCCTGCTGAGCATGGCTGTCAAGCCGGGCAACTCCAGCATCTTCGTGGGCAAGAAGGAATTCGAAATCATGAAGAAGCCGGGCCGCGGCACCAATGGCCACATCGCGATCCTGACCAACAATGTTGACCGTGCTATCTATCACCTGGGCCAGCGCGGCGTCAAGTTCGACATGGACAGCAAGAATGTCAAGGACGGCAAGACCGTTGCCATCTACTTTGCTGACGAGATTGCAGGCTTTGCCTTCCACCTGGTCCAGCGCTGATTTGGCGTAATCCCAATGTAAATCCAGGGGGTGGCGTCCTCGACGCCCCACTCCCCTATCTTTAAAAAATATTGAATTAAAAGGAGTTCACCATGAAAGTCGTTACTTTTGGCGAATTGATGATCCGTCTGCAGCCGTTCAACTACGAGCGCTTTGTCCAGGCCAACAACCTGGAGTTCACCTTCGGCGGCGGCGAGGCCAACGTTGCTGTTTCTCTGGCCAACTACGGCATTGACGCTGCTTTCGTTACCAAGCTGCCCGCCCATGCCATCGGTCAGGCCGCTGTGAACAGCCTGCGCCGCTACGGCGTTGACACCAGCAAGATCACCCGCGGCGGCGATCGCGTTGGTATCTACTTCAACGAGAAGGGCGCTTCTCAGCGTGGTTCCGTCTGCATCTACGACCGCGCCAACTCCGCCATTCAGCTGGCTTCTACCGCCGACTTCGACTGGGATGCCATCTTCGAGGGCGTGGACTGGTTCCACTTCACCGGCATCACCCCGGCCCTGGGCGAGAATGTTGTTGAGATCTGCCGCGAGGCCTGCAAGGCTGCTAAGGCTCATGGCGTCAAGATCAGCTGCGACCTGAACTACCGCGGCAAGCTGTGGACCCGTGAGCAGGCCCGCGCTGCCATGACTGACCTGTGCCAGTACGTTGACGTCTGCATCTCCAACGAGGAGGATGCGAAGGACGTCTTTGGCATTGAGGCTGAGGCTACCGACATTTACGCCGGTGAGATCAACCGCGAGGGCTACAAGAGCGTTGCCAAGCAGCTGGCTGACAAGTTCGGCTTCGAGAAGGTCGCCATCACCCTGCGTGAGAGCCATTCCGCTTCCGACAACGGCTGGAGCGCTATGCTGTACGATGTCGCTTCCAACGAGTACTGCTTCTCCAAGAAGTACGAGCTGCGCATCATCGACCGCGTTGGCGGCGGTGACTCCTTCGGCGGCGGCCTGATCTATGCCCTGCTGAACGGCAAGAGCACCCAGGATGCTGTTGAGTTCGCTGTTGCTGCTTCTGCCCTGAAGCACTCCATCGAGGGTGACTACAACATGGTCACTGTCTCCGAGGTCGAGAAGCTGGCCGGTGGCGACGGTTCCGGCCGTATCCAGCGCTAAGTTTAGACTTTTCCCACTAAATCTGTTTGCATCATAGCAAAAGCCCCGCAGGCGAGAGCCTGCGGGGCTTTTGCCGTTCCCGCCTCCCCGGCGGGACATTTTTTGCTCTGATTGTCAACCATGACGCCGGGAAGGCGTTGACATTCCGGCCCCCGCCGCGGTATACTGGCTTACAGTCGGGCCTGAAAGGGGGGCGGCAGTATGGTCAAACAGGAAGTTCTCGCAGCGCTGGACGGCGCACGGGGACAGTATATCTCCGGTCAGGAGCTGGCCGCTCGGCTGGGCGTGAGCCGCACCGCCATCTGGAAGGCTGTGGCTGCCCTGCGCAGCGACGGCATTCCTATCGAGGCCGTGACGAACCGCGGCTACACCCTGTCGAAAAATGTCGATGTACTGAACACTGCCGCCGTAGCGGCCCTGCTGCACGAAGCACCCCTGCAGGCGCTGCAAATCGAGGTCGTTGACCGCTTACCCGGCACCAACAGCGTACTGCGTGCCCGTGCCGACAACGGTGCCCCCGAGGGGCTGGTGCTCATCGCCCAGGCGCAGAGCGCGGGGCGCGGACGCGGCGGGCATAGCTTTTATTCGCCGCCCGGGGGGCTGTATTTAAGCGTGCTGCTGCGGCCCGAGATCGGTGCCCGGCAGGCCGTGGGCCTGACCGCCATGGCGGCGGTGGCAGCGGCCCGCGCAGCGGAAAAGCTCTGCGGCACGCCCATCCGGATCAAATGGGTCAACGACCTGTGGAAGAACGGCAAAAAGGTCTGCGGCATCCTGACCGAGGCCGCGCTGAATCTGGAATCCGGGATGCTGGACTACGCCGTGCTGGGGCTGGGCTTCAACGTCATTGCCCCGGCCGAGGGCTGGCCCGACGACCTGCGGGACGTGGCGGGGGCACTGTATGATGGCACCCCGGCCCCCGGGGCGCGGGCTATGCTGGCGGCGGCATTCTTGAACGAGTTCTGGCCGCTCTACCGCGCCGGGCCGCGCAGCGGCTGCCTGGACGAGTACCGCAGCCGCCAGGCCCTTGTAGGGCGGCAGGTGCTCGTCACGCCGCGCCAGGGCGAGCCGCGTCAGGCCGCAGCGCTGGGCATCAATGACGAATGGAAACTGATCGTGCGCTTTACCGGCGAAAGCCGCCCCACCGCCCTGAACAGCGGCGAGGTCAGCGTACGTCTGTTATAAATGTAAGAGGGGTATTTTATCATGACAAAAACTTCCAACAATGTCCGCCGCATGGTGCTATGTGCCATGTTCACCGCGCTGGTCGCCGTGTGCAGCCAGATTGCCGTGCCGATGCCGTGGGGGGTGCCCATCAACCTGGCGCTGTTCGCCGTTTATATGGCGGGCACGATGCTTGGCCCCGTGTGGGGCACGGCCAGTCAGGTCGTGTTCATTGCGCTGGCAGCCATCGGTGTGCCGGTGCTGGCCAACTTCCAGGGCGGCCCGTCTGCCATCTTCGGCAAGACCGGCGGCTATGCCATCGGCTACATTCTGACAGCGCTCATCACGGCCCTGCTGTCCAAGGTGCTGGGCCGCAAGTTCTGGGCGCTCTGCGTCGCCATGGTCGTGGGCTGCGCTGCCTGCTACGTGCTGGGCACGATCTGGTTCATGATCCTGACGGGGGCTGATTTAGTCAGCGCTTTGGGCTGGTGCGTCCTGCCCTACCTGCCCGGCGACGCCGTGAAAATCGCCCTCGCCTCCGCTTTGACCATCCAGCTGGATAAGCGGCTGAAAGGCTCGCTGGTCTGAGTTCGTAGGGGGGCGGCGTCCTCGACGCCCCGCGGGTCGATGCAAGCATCGACCCCTACAGTACCCCAAGGGCTTCCCCCACGGGGGAAGCTGTCACCGAAGGTGACTGATGAGGGCAGAGCTGATCAGGCTGACCCGTTTACGGGCAACCGTAGCAAGCCCGCCCCTCATCCGGCCCTGCGGGGCCACCTTCCCCCCTCGGGGGAAGGCAAAGCAACAAGGCAAACAAAATCTCCCGTCCTGCTGGTCAGGGCGGTTTTTTTATGCTATAATAACCCTATACGACGAAATGTAAAGGAGCCTGCCCATGAAATGGCTTGCCGTTGACTATGGCGATTCCCGCACCGGGCTTGCCGGGTGCGACGCCGGGGAGACGATCACCTCCCCTATCACGCCGCAAATCGAAGAAAAAAGCATGAACAAGGTCGCTGCCGCTGTGACTGAGGTGCTGACCGCTCGCGGGGCCGAGGGCCTTGTCTGCGGTCTGCCCAAAAACATGGATGGCACCGAGGGCAGCCGCGCCAACAAGAGCCGCCGCTTTGCCCAGCGCCTTGCCAACACCGCCGGTGTGCCGGTTGTGATGTGGGATGAGCGCCGCACCACCGTGTCCGCCGCCGCCATCCTGGCCGATAACGATACCTTCGGCGCCAAGCGTAAGGAACGGCTGGATTCCGTGTCCGCCGCCGTCATTTTGGAGAGCTTTCTGAACTGGCGCGCCCACCACCCCGGCGAGGAACCGCCCGAGCTGGTGCGCCCCGAGCAATAAAAGGAGAACGATTATGCCGAATGCAGCTGAACCCCGCTTCCCCACCCATGTGGCTATCATTGTGGACGGCAACCGCCGCTGGGCCAAACAGCGCCTGATGCCGGTCAGCATGGGCCACAAGGCTGGTTTTGACCGCCTGCGCGAGATCACCCGCTACGCCGTTGGCGACCGCGGTGTCTATGTGCTGTCCCTCTATGTTTTCTCCACGGAGAATTTCAGCCGCGACGCAAAGGAAGTCGGTTATCTGATGGACCTGTTTGCCAACAACTTCCGCACCATTGCCGACGAAATGAACGAGCGCGGCTGTAAGGTGCTGTTCAGTGGCCGCCGCGAGGGGCTGCAGCAGCGCGTGCTGGATGCCATGGACTACATGATGAACCTGACGAAAGACAATGACAAGGGTATCGTCAACTTCTGCCTGAACTACGGCAGCCATGCCGAGCTGACCGACGCCACCCGCGCCATTGCCGCCGAGGTCAAGGCCGGTACGCTGGAACCCGAGGCCATCGACGAGAAGGTCATCGAAAAGCACCTCTACCGTGACCTGCCTCCGGTCGATCTGATGATCCGCACCAGTGGTGAGGAGCGGCTGTCCAACTTCCTGCTGTGGCAGTGCGCCTACGCGGAGTTCTACTTTACCCAGACGCTCTTCCCCGATTTCACGAAGAAATGCTTCGACGAAGCTTTGGCCGAGTATGCCCGCCGCGACCGCCGCATGGGCGGGAATACGAAGAAATAATTTCTGCAAAAACCACAACCCGCCCCCGCAAAGTTTGGTACATCTGCCAAACTTTTGCGGGGGCGGGCCTGCATATACTAGGGTATGTCAGCCGACATTATTCTCGCTGTCGGCGGTATCGGCACCCGGGCCGGGGTAGGTCGTGATGGTCACGCTGTTGATGGTAATAGCGGTCTCCTCCGTCGGGCGGAAGGTGTCGTTGCCGTCCTCGTCCTTGACGGTGTCCACGCAGGCCATGGCGTCCACGACGTCCATGCCCTGGTAGACCTGGCCGAACACCGTGTCTGTGTTGTCCAAATACGGCAGCCCGCCTACGGCGGCGTAAGCCGCGACCTGGGCGTCGGTGTAGCCGTTGGCGGTTAGCTCAGCCTGCTGGTCACCGGTGCTGACACTGTCCGGCAGGGCGGTCACAAAATAAAACTGGCTGTTGCCGCCGGTCACGTCGCCGCCCGCAGCAAATGCCGCACAGAGCGCCCCGGCGTAGTGCTTCAAATTGGCGTCGGCTTCCAGCGGGTAGGGGTTGTTGCTCCAGATCGTGGAGCCGTCGGTGCCTGTACCGGTGGCGTCGCCGCCCTGCACGGCGAAGCCGTACTCGCTGCGCCAGATGATCGTGTTATCGTAATATCCGCTGCGGGTCAGCCCCACAAAATTGTACACTGCCATCGGCGCGGCGTCCGGGTAGAGCACGGCGCGCACCTCGCCTAAGGATGTATCAAAAATCGCGATCGTGTCGCCGTCGCTGGGGGCAGTGAACTGCCGCTCGGTGCTGATAAGGTCAGCCGGGCGGGTGGGCGGCGTTTTTGTATCGGCTTTGCCGCAGGCACACAACAGCGCCAGGGCCAGTGCGGGCAGCAGGCAGAGTGATTTGCGCATAGCGTTTCCTCCGTGAAAAATCCAATTAAATTGATTATACCACAGAACTTCCCGCTTGAACACCCTTGACGTTTGGTAAAAAAAAGGGTACACTATAAGCATCAAATACGAACGACCACAGGAGGTCACTTATGTCTGACGAACTGAGCCCGGAAATGCTGGAAGAGGCAACCCCCGACCTGCTGACGCTGGAAGATGAGGATGGCAAGGAGGTCACGTTTGAAGTGATCGATGCTACCGAAGTCAACGGCACCCGCTATCTGGCTGTCATCCCCTACCAGGAGGATCCGGAGAGCCTGCAGGAGGACGCCGAGCTGATTTTGATGCGCATTGGCACCGACGACGAGGGCGAATATATGGACATCGTGGACGACGATGAGGAACTGATCACCGTCGGCAAGGTGTTCGAGGAGCGCCTGCGTGCGATGTACGACATCGACGACTCTGAATTGCAGTAAGAGGCTGCAAGGCCTCACACCCTGCGCGGTTCGATTTGTTGCGGCCTTATAAAATCCTACTAATCAAATTTAGGGAATCCGGGTCTGGGACTGGATTGCAAACCTTCCCGCCTTTGGGCTGAAGAAGGGAGCGTGAACGCCCCCGTAGGATACCCACCTGCCTATACCGGTAGGTTTTGATTGGCTGCAGACGGCTGTGCGGGGTTCTTACAGCACACATCCCGGGCAGGGCTTTTCCTGTCCGGTTTTTTGGGTTATAATTTTTGGGAAAGGGGTGTTTGACCATGGCGGATAGGATTCACGTCGGGGACAAGCTCCCCTTCTTTTTGTACGATACACCGTACAGCGCGAAGAACCGCTTCCGCGACCTGCTTTCGCAGCGCGCGCCGCTGGTGCTGGTGTTTATGGCAAACTTCGGCCACCCCATCACCCGCACCTTTGCCAGCCGCTACGCCAATACATACGCAGCCTTGCAGGACGGCGGCTTTGCGCTGGTGGTGCGCTCCCGCGCGGACAAGCTCTCCCGCAGTATCGGGCCGAACACCCTGCCCTATCCCCTGCTCTGCGACGCGGCCGGTGTTTTGTACGAGCATCTGAACATCCCCACGAGCAAAAGCACCCTGATGAGCTACTCGCTGGAAGGCTGGCGCATCCTGCGCGAAGCGAAAAAGCAGGGCTACAAGCCCACAAAAGGCGCAGAACAGCAGCTGCCGCTGACACTGATTCTGGATCGCGACGGCACGGTGCTGTTCTGCCACTACGGCGCAAGCCTGACCGACGTGCCCGAGGATTGCGCGGCCATCCAGAGCCTGTTGGAGGAACTGGAACTGACACCCGAACACAGGGAGGATGCGTATGAGGAGGAACTGCAGGCCGCCATGGCGGCGGCCCCCCGCCCCCGCTCCCACCATGGCCGCGGCGCCCCCGAGACGACCGACGAGTTCCAGCCTGTGCGCCCCGTGCGGGAGTACAACGCGCCTGATCTGGAGAAAACCTCGATGTTCGGACTGTTTGACGACCCTTATGATGAAAATTAGACCCCGTCTGCCGATGAAACAATCGGCAGGCGGGGTTTGTCTTTTTGACTGAATAAAATGGCTTCCCTCTCGTGGGAAGCTGTCCGCTAAGCGGACTGATGGGGGGGGCGGCTTTGCCGCTATCGCCCGTTAAAAGAGGCTGCTGCGTGAACCTGCCCCTCATCCGGCCTTCGGCCACCTTCTCCCTCGGCAGAAGGCTCGGAAAATCACCGCATCACCGCATCCTTCGCCGCTCTCACGGTCTCGGCGTCAGTCTGCTGGATGTGCCACTCGTCCAGGCCGGGCAGGCCCATGGGTACGCCCTCGCGGCGGAAGGTCATGCCGCTGTCCAACAGCGTTTTGCAGCTGGCGTGGAAAGCACGCGCCCCGGGCAGCGCAGCCCGCAGTTCGTCGATGATAGCAGCGTTGACGCCCGCGCCAATGAGCACTTCCGGGCCGTGCAGCTCGTCCCGCAGGCGCAGCAGCCCGGCCAGCTGGGATGCACCCTTGCGGCAGTTCTCGGCCCCGCCGCTGGTCAGCACTGTGTCGATGCCAAGGGCCGCCGCGGCACGGTAGGTTTCGCGCAAATCGCGGGAAACATCGATGCAGCGATGTAATGTGACCGGCGCACCGTCGCAGGCATCCAGCAGCGTGTGCATGGCGGGCAGATCCAGCGTGCCCTCCGGTGTCAGTGCGCCGATGACGAAACCGTCCGCCCCGGCGGCATGCAGCGTCTTGATTTGATGGCAGAGCAGGTCGATCTCCTCTTTTGTGTAGAGAAAATCCCCGGCACGGGGGCGCATCAGGCAGCGCACTGGCAAGGACATTTCGGCCTTGACCTGCCGCAAAAGGTCGGCGTAGGGCGTCAGACCGCCCACGGCCAGCGCACTGCAAAATTCCAGCCGGTCGGCCCCGCCCTGCTTGGCGGCGCGGGCGGAGGCCAGGCTGTCAACACAGACTTCCAACAACTTCATGTGTGGTCACATCCCCTTTGGCGTTTTCCTCATTGTAGCATGAAATTTTGGATACGGCAAGCCCCGCACAGCCGGAAAGCTGCGCGGGGCTTGCCGCAGTTATATGTGTATCACAACGAATAGGAGTAGGCAGAGTTTTACGCCGCGTGGCCGCCGCGCACGACGCGCAGTTGTACCGCAGGGTGTTTGCGCGGCGCGGGGGCAGGCTGGCCGGCCGATTCCTCCGGGTGGGGCAGGAGGATGCCGCAGACGGCGTTGAGCATGATGACCGCCGCAAAAAGCCCCAGAATGGCCGCCCAAAGCGGCATGGAGCCGGAGGCGGCAGCACTGAGCATAGCCCCTCCCAACAGGATAGCCGCCGTGGCGACAAGACGGCACAGCTTGTTTTTGATAAGTTCCCAGTTCATACCGATACCTCCAAATCAGTCGGCCCCGCGTGGCCGACTGCCGCAATTTTAACAACGGACAACAGCGTTTTGTTCGTTGCTCTTATCATAATACACCAGACGGTTGTTGTCAATGCCTATTTACAACTTATTTTTGAAAATGTTTGCAAAAAACTCTTTACAAAAACCACGGACAGTTGTATAATGAGACTAAAGAATCAGAGCCGCATACAAGATGTGGTTTACCCTACTATAAAAAGGAGATTTCCGATGTTTGCAGAGCGCTTGAAAGAGGCCCGCAAGGCCAAACGGTACAGCCAGGCCGAGGTTTCCAAAATGCTGGGTGTGACGCAGCAGGCTGTCGGCAAGTGGGAGACCGGGCGTTCCACCCCGGACCCACAGACCGTCGCGCGTCTGGCAGAAATTTTGGATACCCCCTCCGATGTGCTGCTGGGCCTGCGTAAGGAGCCGGGCGTTTCCGCTGCCGTGGGCCGCAACGCCTTCAGCCGCTATACCGAATCCCAGATCCCGGTGGTGGGCACCGTCCGCGCCGGGTATGGGGCCCTCGCCTTTGAGGAGGACTACGGCAAGGAGTACGCCTGCGTCAAGGATCCGAAGAACTACTTCTTCCTCGTGGTCAAGGGCGACAGTATGGAGCCGCGCATTTCCGACGGCGACCTGGCCCTCGTTCACCGTCAGAACACGTTGGACAACGGCGACCTGGGTGTGCTGGTCTATGGCGCAGACGGCGAGGGTACGCTGAAAAAGTATATCCAGCGCGGCAACTCGGTCGTGCTACAGCCTTTCAACCCGGCCTATGACGAAATGGTCATCAAGGGTGAGGAATTGGATCACCTCTACATCGCCGGCAAGGTCGTGGAAACCAAGGCAAAGTGGTAAAGCCCTTTCACGATTCTATTGTAGCATAAGCGAAGTCCTATAATTTGGACTTTCAATGTAGAAATTGAATTATTTCACAAAAATGCTGCCCGCGGCACACCTTGCAAAACAAGGATATGCGGCGGGCTGTATTTTTTATACCCTTTTTTAGGAGACAGGTGCGATGGACCTTGCGGAAAAACTGGAAATTCTGGCGGACAGCGCCAAATATGATGTGGCCTGCACGTCCAGCGGCGTTGACCGTCCGGGGCGGCATGGCAGCCTGGGCAGCTGTGCGGCGGCGGGCATCTGCCACGCCTTTACGCCAGACGGGCGCTGCGTTTCCCTGCTGAAGGTGCTGTACTCCAACGTATGCAGCTATGATTGCAGCTACTGTGTCAACCGCCGTACCAACGACCGGCCCCGGGCAACTTTCACCCCGCGGGAGCTGGCCGATTTGACTATCGGGTTTTACCGCCGCAATTATATTGAGGGGCTGTTTTTGTCCAGCGCGGTGCTAGGTACGCCCGACCGCACGATGGAGCTGATGATCGAGGCACTGCACATCCTGCGGGAGGAATACCACTTCAACGGCTACATCCACGCCAAGACGATCCCCGGCGCGGACCCGCTGCTGGTGGAGAAGATCGGGCGGCTGGCAGACCGCCTCTCGGTCAATATCGAACTGCCTAGCGAGACGAGCTTGACGGCGCTGGCCCCAGACAAGAAAAAGACCGCCATCCTGCGCCCCATGGGCCAGATCGCGGTGCAGAGCGCCCAGAGCAAAAAAGAGATGGTGCTCTACCGGGGCGCGAAGCCCTTTGCCCCGGCCGGGCAGAGCACCCAGATGATCATTGGCGCTACGCCGGAAACTGACCGGCATATCATGGACCTGACAGAAGGGCTATACAAAAAATATGCGCTGCGGCGTGTGTTTTACTCGGCCTATCTGCCAGTGGTAGCGGACAGCCGTCTGCCCGCGCCGCACACCGCCCCGCCCCTGCTGCGGGAGCACAGGCTATACCAGGCGGATTGGCTGCTGCGGTACTACCATTTTTCGGCGCGGGAACTGCTGACCGAGGATGAGCCGAATTTTGACCCCTACCTCGATCCCAAATGTACCTGGGCCGTGCGGCACCCGGCGTTTTTCCCAGTGGAGATCAATACTGCCGCGAAGGAGGAGCTGCTGCGGGTGCCTGGCATCGGCCCCAAAAGCGCCCTGCGTATCATTCAGGCGCGGCGCACGCAGAATCTGGGCTTGGCCGAACTCAAGCGCATTGGCGTGGTGGTCAAGCGGGCGCAGTATTTCATCACCTGCAAGGGCCGGGCAGCAGCTCACGCAAACCGTGCGGAAATTGCCAACGCCCTGCTCGACCCCAAGGCGTTCAGCGTAGGGATGCAGCAGCTTTCGCTGGACGATTTTGTACCCAAGGCCCTACCGGATGCAGCCCCGGCTGTGCAAAAACTGGCCGCCCGCGGTATGGCGGCTGACGTGGCCGCCAAAACCGTGCGGCAGGAGGCACTGCAATGCCTTACGAAGCGAATGTGACCGACGTTGCCTACCGCTATGACGGAAGTTTTGCAGGCTTTTTGTGCTGCGTGTTCGAGAGTTATGCCCGGCACGAGATACCGTCGGAGGTTTGCCCACCTGAAGAAGGCCAGCTGAACCTGTTCGGCACGCGGGAAATCCTCACTGACCGGCAGCGCGCGAAGCGGGTGGCGGTGGGGTTGGACCGGCTCGGGCCACAGGTCAAGGATCGCATTGTAACAGGGTTCCTCAGCACTGACCCGGGCAAAGATCTGACTCTGCTGCGGTTTGCGCGGCGCTGTTTTGCCCAGGGGCCGCAGGCCGTGCAGATGCTGGGCGACCCGGATGTGGCAGCGGCGTTCGCCATCGAGCGGGCCGTCAACAACGAGGCGGGCAAGTTCATCGAGTTCATCCGGTTTGAGGAGCGGGACGGGATGCTGGGCACGGTCATCCACCCGAAGCACCAAGTCTTGCCGCTGCTGCGCGGGCATTTTTGCAGCCGCCTGCCGGATGAGGATTTTCTGATTTTTGACGCGACCCACGGCACAGCGCTGGTGCGGCGCGGCGGGCAGGTGCAGTACCTGACGATGGAACACTACACCCCCGGCACAGACGAGGACGAACTGAACTGGCAGCAGTTGTGGAAACGTTTTTTTAAGGCGCTGACCATCGAGGAGCGCCGCAACGAGAAAGCCCAGATGAACCACGTGCAGAAGCGGTTCTGGAAAGACATGGTGGAGATGCAGGGCAGTGTATGACTACTCGTAATCGTACTCCGGGTTGGCAGCTTGGTACTCGGTCAGGAAGCGGAGCAGGCGCTCGGTGTCGGCGTAGCTCATGCGGCCGGTGTCAGCCAGCGCCCGCACCATGGCGCGAATGTCCCCGTCGTAGAGCGTCTGCAAATGCGCCTGGCTGACCGCGCCGCAGTAGGTCAGGCGGCGCACCAGCGGTGTGTAGAGGTTCTTGTTCCCCTGCTTCTCGGTGCGGACGAAGTTTTTCTTTTCAAGGCGAAGCAGAAAATTGAGCAGCGTCGAGTCTGCCCAGTGGCACTCCGGCGGCAGGTGTGACGCGATCTCGCGCCGGGTGGCGGCGCGATTGCAGGCCCAAAGTGCGGCCATGACCTGTTCTTCACTGCGGGAAAGTTGTTCCATGATAGGCTCCTTTTTCATAGGCGACGATGTAGGGGCCGGGCATGCCCGGCCCGGTCGTATAAGATAAGTAGACGATTGCGGGAAAACAGCGCGGGCGGAGCAAAGCCCCGCTCCTACGGGCTGCAATTTTACAAATGTGGAAGTAATATCTATATTTATTTTACATCTGTGGTAGATTGAAATGCAACAGGAAATATTGCACAAATCTCAGGGACTTATTTTGGCATAAACAGCAAATAACTTTTACAAATGTCGTGCATAGTGTCCTTGCAAAGAAAACAATTTGTCACTTTACAGAAACACTTGCCGGATTTTGGGCTTTTTTCGTAACTTTGCCCGCTTGCTGGGGCGGGGGCAAAATTCCTATAATATTGGCATACCGCAACGGCGCGGCAAGATGCGATCCGCCGTGTGCGGGTCGCATTTCATTTACTGCCAGGGAGGAAATTACGATGGCTAGAGTTTACAATTTCAGTGCCGGCCCTTCGATGCTGCCGGAGGCTGTTTTAAAGACCGCACAGGCTGAACTGCTGGACTACCATGGTTCCGGCATGAGCGTGATGGAGATGAGCCACCGCAGTAAATGGTTCGATGAAATCATCAACAATACCGAGGCCGCCATGCGCCGGGTGCTGAACATCCCCGCCAATTATAAGGTGGGCTTTTTCCAGGGCGGCGCGACCCAGCAGTTTGCCATGGTGCCGCTGAACTTTATGACCACCGGCACGGCGGATTACCTTGTGACCGGCAACTTCAGCAAAAAGGCTGCCGAGGAAGCCGCCAAGTTCGGCACGGCCCGCATTGCCGCCAGCAGCAAGGACAAAAACTTTACTTATATCCCCGACGTGAAGGCCATCGACTATGACCCCAACGCCAGCTATATCCACATCTGCCAGAACAACACGATTTTCGGTACGAAATTCGTCGATGTACCGCAGGTGGACGGCGTGCCGCTGGTCGCGGACATGAGTTCGATGATCTGCTCGGAGCCGGTGGATGTCAGCAAGTACGGTGTCATCTACTTCGGTGTGCAGAAGAACATTGCCCCCGCGGGCATGGCAGTCGCCATTGTGCGGGAGGATCTGTTGGGCAAGGCCGCCAAGGGCCTGACGCCCGACAAGATCCCCACGATGATGAACTACACCACCCTGCTGAACGCCGACAGTATGTACAACACCCCGCCGTGCTGGTGCATCTACATGACCGGCCTGGTCATGAACTACCTGGAGAACGAGATCGGCGGCCTGGAAAATATGCAGAAGATCAACACCGCCAAGGCGAAGGTGCTTTACGATTACCTCGACGGCCAGGACTTCTACAAGAACCCGGTGGAGAAAAAGTACCGCAGCATGATGAATGTGACCTTCACAAGCCCCGATGCCGACACCGACAAGGCGTTCTGCGCCGCAGCCACCGAGGCGGGCTTTGTGAACCTGAAAGGCCACCGCCTGGTAGGTGGTATGCGGGCGTCCATCTACAATGCCATGCCGCCGGAGGGCATCGATAAGCTGGTCGACTTTATGGAGAAGTTCCGCAAGGAGCATTGAACGGCCGCTTTGTAGGGGCCGGACATATCCGGCCCCTACAAAGCAGAATTAAGGGGAACAGGGAGTAATCTATATGTATACAATCAAAACTTTGAATGCTATTTCGCCGGTTGGGCTGGCCAAACTGCCTGCCAACCAGTTTGAAATCGACAATGAGGCCGCCGCGCCCCACGGCATTTTGGTGCGCAGCGCCGATATGCACGACGCGCCGCTGCCGGACAGCCTGCTGGCCATCGCCCGCGCGGGTGCAGGTACCAACAACATCCCGGTGGAGGAATGCACCAATGCCGGCATCGTCGTGTTCAACACGCCGGGTGCCAATGCCAACGCCGTGGCAGAGCTGGTCATCGGCGCGCTGGTGGCGGGCAGCCGCAACATGGTGGACGCTGTGAACTGGGCGCAGACCCTCAAAGGCCGCGACACCATCGCCAAGGATGTGGAGAAGGGCAAGAAAGCCTTTGTCGGCCCCGAACTGCGCGGCAAGACGCTGGGCGTCATCGGCCTGGGGGCTATCGGTGCCCGCGTTGCCAACGCCGCCGTGGCGCTGGGCATGGAAGTTCTGGGCTATGACCCCTACATTTCCATCGATGCAGCGTGGAGCTTGTCCCGCAGTGTGCAGCACTGCGTCACGCTGGGCGATATGCTGCCCCGCTGCGACTACCTGACCATCCATGTCCCCTACCTGCCCACGACCCGCCACACCATCAACGCGCAGACGCTGGCCATGTGCAAGGACGGTGTCCGCGTGCTGAACTTCGCCCGCGGTGAGTTGGTGGACAACGCTGCCCTGCTGGACGCGCTGAACAGCGGCAAGGTCGCGCAGTATTTCTGCGATTTCCCCACCGAGGAACTGCTGGGCGTCAAGGGCGTTTACTGCACGCCGCACCTGGGCGCCAGCACGCCGGAGAGCGAGACGAACTGTGCCGTGATGGCAGCCGCCGAGCTGAGCGACTACCTGAAAAACGGCAACATCACCCACAGTGTCAACCTGCCGGATGTCAGCCAGCCCCGCGTCAGCGGCCGCCGCATCTGCATCATCCACAAGAACGCACCGGGTGCGATCTCGGCCATCACCGGCATTCTGACCGAAGCCCACCTGAACATTGAGAACATGGTGAACAAGGGCAAAAAGGATGTGGCCTACACCCTGCTGGATGTGACCGGCAACGTCACCGACGACCTGGCCACGAAGCTGGGAGCTATTGAGCCTGCTATCCGCGTGCGAGTTTTGTAAACTGTAAAATGTGTGAAAAACACCCTCTGCCGTCATTTCGCGGCAGAGGGTGTTTTTGTGAAATTGGATGTAGGGAACATAATCGCTATGAGAGGTCAGACCTTATTGCACTGGACTGACGAATCCCTTATAAGGTACGGGTATGTGGAGAACTGCTGCGGCATACAAGGAAAATCAACCTCGACTGCGTACAGGCTCAGGCCGCTGTGCGCGGCTTTTTTGTGGTCTTTGCCCAAAAACCAAACAAATCGGGACAATCGACCCAATACGGCTTTTTTTGCGGCGGGTTTTATGGTAGAATCTATGAGAACTCAAAAAAGCGGGGAACGAGTGCTGACGGAAAAGCTCTCTCCCCCGGCCGCTGCGGCGGCAGCCCCAGAGGGGGCCGAGAAGGGAGGAACACGGCATGACCAACGCACCGAAAACCGTATTAGCCATCCACGACCTGCCGGGCTTTGGCCGGGCGGCGCTGTCGGTCATCGCACCGGTGCTCTCGACGCTGGGGGTGCAGACTGTGGCACTGCCCACGGCGGTGCTGTCCACCCATACCGGCGGACTGGGCGCACCGGCCAAGCTGGCCGACCCCAGCTACGGCCCTGCCGCGCTGGCGCATTACCACCGGCTGGGTGTGAAATTCGACTGCATCTACTCTGGGTATCTGGCGGACTCCGCCCAGGCCCGGCTGGTGGAACAGGCGTTCGAGCTGTGGCCGAAAGCGCTCAAGGTCGTGGATCCGGTGCTGGGCGACGGCGGGCGGCTGTACAGCGGGCTGGGGGCCGACATGGTCCCGGCTATGTACAATCTGTGCAGTAAGGCTGATTTGATCGTGCCCAATGTGACCGAGGCTGCCCTGCTGCTGGGCGACCCGCTGCCCGGTGTGGGCAGTGCTGAGCAGGCCGCCGCCCAGGCGGCACGGCTGGTGCGCATTGCGCCGCAGGTCGTTGTGACCGGTGTGACCGGGCTGAACGGCGGGCGGTACATAGGCTGTGTGGGCGCGGCCCGCGGCGGCGAGGGCTACACCGTCAAAACGCCGCTGCTGCCCCGGATGTTCCATGGCACCGGCGATATCTTTGCTGCTGTGCTGGTAGGGCGCATTTTGCAGGGCAACGTGCCCCAGGCTGCCGTGCAGGCAGCCGCCGCCTTTGTGGCCGAGTGCATCCGCCAGACCCCCGAAGGTGCGGATGAGCGCCTGGGTGTCTGGCTGGAAAATGCGCTGCCGAAGCTGCGGCAGGAGTGAAGCGGCAGACAGGCGGGGCGTCGGGGACGCCGCCCCTGCAACAGGGCGGCGATGTGGCGGCCAGAGGACTGGCCGCCCTACAAAGCTGCCACCACACAAAATTCAAACAAACAGGACTGTAAACATATGCCAACCTTAAACATTGTATTGGTCGAGCCGCAGATACCGCAGAACTCCGGCAATATCGCCCGGACCTGCGCGGTGACAGGTGCGCGGCTGCATATGGTGGGGCCGATGGGCTTTACTATCGACGATAAAAAATTGAAGCGCGCCGGGCTTGACTACTGGCACCAGCTTGATATAACATATTATAAAGACCTGGCGGACTTTTTCGCCCGAAACAAGGGTCCGTTTTTCTACTTCACATCCAAAGGCCCGCGCCGCCATGTGGATGTACACTATCCCGACGGCGCATACCTCGTCTTTGGGCGCGAGGACGCCGGCCTGCCTGAGGAACTGCTGGCGGCCCACGAGGCCGACTGCGTGCGTATGCCCATGCGCCGGGGCGAGCGCTGCCTGAACCTGTCCAACGCTGTGGCCGTGGGCGCGTATGAGGCCCTGCGCCAATGGGATTTTGCCGACTTAGAGACTCGCGGGCAGCTGACCCGCTACGAATGGAGTGAGGATGTAAAATGAGCAAGATCGGTTTTCTGACGGATTCCTGTTCCGACATTCCGCAGGAGCTTGCGGACAAGTACGGCATCGAGGTCGTGGGCTTCCCCATCAACCTGGACGGCGTGGAATACATGGAGCGCAAGGATTTCACCAACGACCAGTTTTACCAGATGATGCGCGACGCCCAGGGCGTGCCCACCACCGCCGCCATCACCCAGCTGCAGTGGTGCGAGATTTACGAGCGCTATGTGGACGAAGGCTATACCGACCTGGTGCATCTGTGCATCAACAGCGCGGGATCCAGTACCTACAACAACGCCGTCAAAGGTGCGGAGATGCTGGCCGAGGAGCGCCCCGGCCATAAGCTGAACATCCAGCTCATCGACAGCCACACCTACTCGATGCCCTACGGCTGGTATCTGTGCGAGTGTGCCCGCAAAGTGCGCAACGGCGGCGAGCTTGCCACCTGCGTGGAGGAGATGAAGCAGAGCCTGGACCGCGTGGAAATCTGCCTGGCCGCATACAGCCTGAAGCAGATGAAGAAGTCCGGCCGCGTCAGCGCCGCCGCTGCCGTGGTGGGTGACCTGCTGGGCATCCGCCCCATCATCAGCCTGAACGCGGGCGTCTCCAAGGTCGAGGCCAAGGTGCGCGGCGACGCTGCCGTGCCCGCCGCTATGATCAAATGGGTGGAGAGCCGCGTCGATTCCATGAAGGACACCCCCTATATGGTGGCTTACACGTCCAGCACCTCCAAGCGCGACGAGCTTGTCAAGGCCTGCAAAAAGGCATTCGGCCATGCGCCGGTCATTGTGTTCCAGCTGGGTGGCGTTGTCAGCGCCAACACCGGCCCCGACGGCATTGCCATCGTTTACCCCGGCCATCCCCGCCATCTGGAGGCCTATGCCCCGCAGCTGCCGTAAAAAAGACTTGCATTTTTTCAAGGGCTGTTGTATACTATAAACAGTTCTTATACCATACCAAGAACTATTATGGTTGCTATGATAAGGTCATGGGACCGTAAAGCTCTGACGCCCTGTCTTATGACAGGGCGTCATCTTTTTTGTCAAATTTTCGTGGAAAATGTCAGTTGCCGTGTGATTCTTTGTGCGGTATGATAATAGTAAAAAAGAAAAGGTGTGGTGAATATGAAGCACCCCTATGGAATTGGCCTGGATATTGGCATTGCGTCTGTTGGCTGGGCCGTGGTAGCGCTGAACGAAAATGCAGAGCCTTATGGACTGATCCGCTGCGGCTCGCGCATATTTGACAAGGCGGAGCAGCCCAAAACCGGAGAAAGCCTTGCTGCGCCGCGGCGGGAAGCCAGAAGCACGCGCCGCAGACTGCGCCGCCGCAGCTTGCGCAAGGCAGACTTGTATGAGCTGATGGCGCAAAACGGCTTGCCGGGCAGAGCGAAAATAGAAGAAGCGGTGCAGGCGGGCCACCTGCCGGATATCTATGCCCTGCGTGTGCAGGCGTTGGATGGCCCTGTAACGGCGACGGACTTTGCCCGAATTTTGCTGCACTTGATGCAGCGCCGTGGTTTCCGCAGCAACCGCAAGGCAGATGATGCCCAGAAAGACGGAAAGCTGCTGCAAGCAATCGATGCCAACACGCGCCGCATGGAAGAAAACCACTACCGCACGGTTGGCGAGATGATGTACCGCGACCCGGTGTTTGCAGAGCATAAACGCAACAAGTCGGAAAACTATCTTTCTACGGTCAGACGGGATCAAATCGTGGAGGAAGCGGTACAGCTTTTTGCTGCGCAGCGCCAGTATGGTGCGGCGTGGGCTTCGCCGGAAATGGAAGCGGAGTACCTTACGATTTTGACGCGTCAGCGTTCGTTTGATGAAGGCCCCGGCGGAAACAGCCCCTACGGCGGCAACATCGTTGAAAAGATGGTGGGAACCTGCACGCTTGAAGGACAAGCCGAACCGCGTGCAGCCAAAGCAACTTGGTCGTTTGAATATTTTACGCTGCTGCAAAAAATCAATCATATCCGCATTATAGAGAGCGGTGCGGCACGTATACTGACGGCAGAAGAACGGCAAGAATTACTTTCCGTATGCTATCAAACGGACAAGTTGGATTTTGCCAGGATACGCAAGGCTCTTGCCCTGTCGGAACAGGCAAGATTCAATATGGTGCGATATCGGGACGGACAAACAACTGAGGATTGCGAGAAAAAAGAGAAAATTGTATGTCTCCCCTGTTACCACAAAATGCGCAAAGTGCTCAATACCTTGCGGAAAGACTACATCCGCAGTGTCAGCCGCGATAGGCTGGATGCAGCGGCAACGGCGCTGACAATGTATAAAAATGAAGCTACGCTCAGAGCAAAGCTGGAAGAAGCGCAGTTTGAACCGCTGGAAGTTGATGCTTTGATGACGCTGCCCAGCTTTAGCGGGTTCGGGCATATTTCTGTCAAAGCGTGCCGAAAACTGATCCCCTATTTGGAACAAGGACTGAACTATAACGACGCTTGCAAAGAAGCGGGATATGACTTTCAGGGAAATTACCGTGGTGAAAAATCGCAGTTCCTGCCTGCGTCCACAGAGGAAATGGAGGACATCACAAGCCCGGTGGTGCGGCGTGCGGTGGCGCAGACTATCAAAGTTGTCAATGCAATCATCCGCGAGCAGGGAGAAAGCCCGGTCAATATCCACTTGGAGCTGGCGCGGGAGATGAGCAAAAACTTCCAGCAGCGCAATGACCTTGACAAGGCCATGAAAGGCAATAACGCCGAGAACGAGCGTTTGATGAAAGACCTGCATGAACTGTTCCCAGGGAGAAATATCACAGGTCAGGATCTTGTAAAATACAGGTTGTGGAAAGAACAGGATGGGCGGTGTGCGTATTCGCTGCAGCCGCTGGAACTGGAAAAGGCCATTACTGTTTCAGGTTATGCGGAAGTTGACCATATTGTTCCGTACAGCATCAGCTTTGACGACCGCCGTGCGAACAAAGTATTGGTGCTGGCGTCGGAAAACCGCCAGAAAGGCAATCGCCTTCCGCTGCAATATCTGCAAGGAAAACGACGGGATGATTTTATTGTCTACACAAAAGCAAGTGTAAAAAATTACCGCAAGCGTCAAAATCTGCTAAAGGAGAAGTTGAGCGAAGAAGACAGCAAAGGTTTTATGCAGCGTAATTTGCAGGACACACAGTATATTGCAAGTTTTATGCTGAACTACATTCGCAGCCACCTTGCGTTTGCAGATTTCCCTGCGGCAGGTAAGAAGCGTGTGGTTGCTGTAAACGGCGCAGTTACAGCGTTTTTGCGCAAACGCTGGGGGCTTGGCAAGGTGCGTGCTGACGGCGACCTGCACCACGCCGTAGATGCGGCGGTCATTGCCTGCACGACGGATGGGATGATCCAACGGGTGTCGCGGTTCTACACGCATATCGAAACCTCGGACACCCGGGGCGAGCGCTTCCCGGAGCCGTGGCCGCGATTCCGGGATGAGCTGATGCAGCGTTTGTCGGCCTGCCCGCAGGAAAATTTAATGCAGATCAACCCGGTATATTATCAAAATGTGGATATAGCAAGCATCCAGCCGGTGTTTGTGTCGCGTATGCCGCGGCATAAGATGACGGGAGCGGCACATAAGGAGACGATAAAGGGCCGCTTGGATGATGCGCATACGGTTCAGCGCCGGTCGATTACAGATTTGAAGCTTGACAAAGAGGGAGAAATTGCAGGATATTTTAATCCGAGCAGTGATACCCTGCTGTACAATGCTTTAAAGGAACAGCTGACAGCTTTTGGCGGCGATGGGAAAAAGGCATTTGCAGAACCGTTCTTTAAACCGCGTGCCGATGGAACGCCGGGAGCACAGGTGCGCAAGGTTAAAGTGTATGATAAAGCCACCAGCATGGTTGCAGTCCATGAAGGAAAAGGTGTGGCCGACAATGATACGATGGTACGCATTGATGTCTATTTTGTGCCGGGCGACGGCTATTACTGGGTGCCGATCTATGTGGCAGATACGGTGAAACCGGAATTGCCCAATAAAGCCGTAGTCGCATACAAAAATTACGATGAGTGGAAGGAAATGGACGAAGAAAACTTTTTGTTCTCACTTTGTCAGAATGACCTGATTCGTATTGAAAGTAAGCGCACAATGAAATTCAAAGTGCAAAACAGTGACAGTACACTGGAAAAAGAAACACAGATGAATTGCGGCTTGACCTATTTTGAAGGCGGAAATATTTCGTCAGGTGCCATCACGGTAACTACGCATGATAACGCGTATATTGTAGGAAGTCTTGGTTTTAAAACCCTGCAAAAGGTTCAAAAGTATCAGGTCGATGTCCTCGGTAACTACACCCTAGTCAAAAAAGAAAAGCGTCAGAACTTCCCTGCACAACGGAGGTGACCTATGTCCTACCGCTGCCTGATGATCGTAAACCCGGCGCGTATCCGCTGCAAAAATGAGCAGCTTTTGATTGAAACCGAAGAAGTTCATTCTGTGCCAATCGAGGATATCAGCGCCATTGTGCTGGAAAGCCGGCAAAGTACGATAACAACGGCTGCGCTGGCGGCACTGGCGCAAAACGGCGTGGTGACGTTCTGGTGCGATGAAACACACTTGCCGTGTGGTATCTCGCTGCCATTTGCACAGCATAGCCGCCAGTTGGGCGTGCTGCGCTGGCAGATGGAGCTGACACTGCCGACGAAAAAGCGGATGTGGCAGCAAATCGTGACGGCAAAAATCAAAAACCAGGCGGAATGCCTGGCCCTGTGCGGCAAAACACAGGCGGCGGCGTTCCTGTTTGGCCGTGCCAAGGCAGTGACAAGCGGCGATAAGGACAATTTGGAAGCCAGTGCGGCGGCCTACTATTTCCCCGCCCTTTTTGGGGCAGGCTATACCCGCCGCAATGAGGATACCCGGAATGCGGCGCTGAATTATGCTTATGCAATTTTGCGCGGGTACATGGCACGCTGTTTGGCGGTATACGGATTTTTGCCCTGTTTAGGGCTGCACCATGACAGCGAACTGAACCAGTTCAATCTGGCGGATGACCTGATGGAACCGTTCCGTCCGGTAGCTGATTTGTACGTGGCCGCGAATGTTGCCGAGGATGCAGCCATGACAACCGCTTTGAAGGGGCAGTTGGTGAACCTGTTGAATGCAGATGTTCTTTCCGGGAATCAGCACCACAGCGTTGCTTATGCGATGGAACGAATGGTGCAAAGTCTGCGTGGGCAAACATTGCAGCTGCCAAAACTGCTGGAATATAAGCAGCACAGCTATGAGTAAATTTATGAGGATGATCGTTTTCTTCGATTTGCCGGTGCAGACAAAGACGGAACGGCGGTATGCAACGACTTTCCGGAACTTTTTGCTGAAAGACGGCTACCATATGCTGCAATTTTCTGTGTATGCGCGTGTATGCAACGGCAATGATGCAGTCAAGAAACACGAAAGCCGCCTGAAGGCATCTCTGCCGCCAAACGGCTCAATTCGATTGCTTGTTGTGACAGAAAAGCAATACCAATCTATTCAAATACTTCTAGGAAATTATCAGCCGGAAGAAGCACCGTTTGTGTGCGAACAGCTGAGTTTTTTCTAAAACAAAAAGCGCATCGGACCGCAATCCGATGCGCTTTTTGCATAGCCTATTATACCATACCAAGAGCTATTAGGGAACTATGACGTCTCCAGGGCAGTCTGCGATGCAATGCCTATTATACCATACCAAGAGCTATTAGGGAACTATGACAGCGTAGCGTTCTGGATGAATACGCTGTACATTATACCATACCAAGAGCTATTAGGGAACTATGACTATATAGCTTTGCGACAGCGGAGACAAGGAATTATACCATACCAAGAGCTATTAGGGAACTATGACTTATGAGTAGGGTCAAAACGATAAACGGAAATTATACCATACCAAGAGCTATTAGGGAACTATGACTCTGAAGCTGGCCTCGATGTGGATCGGCCTATTATACCATACCAAGAGCTATTAGGGAACTATGACGCGTGATGCAGTCCGTGCCGAGCTGTACGAATTATACCATACCAAGAGCTATTAGGGAACTATGACCCTGCAACGGCTGCGCCTGCTAAAACCGAAATTATACCATACCAAGAGCTATTAGGGAACTATGACATTGAGGTTTCGCTGGGCTTCTCGGTTGCTATTATACCATACCAAGAGCTATTAGGGAACTATGACAACAGAGAAATCACCAGCGGCGAAAAGCTAATTATACCATACCAAGAGCTATTAGGGAACTATGACATCCGCCTTGCAGCAGCTCACGATCTCGCCATTATACCATACCAAGAGCTATTAGTAAATCACAACACCCCCAAATAAAATCCCGCTAGTCCCAAAATTTCTTCCCCGCAGGCCTTGAAACGGTCTGCGGGGTTTGCTATAATTTAAATTTGTTGAGCAACTTAGGATTTTAGGCTCCACCGCGGCTTGCTGCGGTGCAAACCCCGCAAGCCTGGCGGTCTTGCGCGCGGTCAAAATCTATCCGCCGGAGTATTGTATGAATCAGAAAAAACTGTCCGTTCACAGCCTTGTGCGCTGTGCTGTCATTGCCGCAGTGTATGTGGTCGTCTGCCTGGTGCTGGCCCCCTTCAGCTATGTGGCTGTCCAGGTGCGCGTGGCCGAGGCCCTGTGCCTGCTGCCGGTTTTCGGCGCGGAGTACATCGTCGGCGTTACGCTGGGCTGCTTTTTGGCCAACCTGCTGGGCTCTACCGTCATTGACGTGGTGTTCGGCACGCTGGCTACCCTGCTGGCCTGCCTGCTGACTTACAAGCTGCGTGATATCCGCGTAAAAGGGCTGGCAATTCCGGCATCCCTGCCGCCTGTTGTTTTTAACATGATCATTGTGGGCGCGTTCGAGATCACCTTCTTCTTCTCGGACGGCGCACCCACGGCGGCCCTGGCGGCGTTCAACGCCGTTACGGTGGGCATCGGAGAGCTGATCAGCTGCACGATTTTGGGCGTGGCCCTCGTTAAGCTGATTGAGAGCAACGCGGCCCTGCACAAGTTCTTTACAGAAGAATAACGAGGTAACTTCTATGCGCCCGGAACTGATTTTGTGGGATTGGAACGGTACCCTGCTGGATGATGTCGAACTCTGCGAAAACGCGCTCAACCGTCTTTTGCAGCGCTACGGCTACCCCCAGCGGTACGACCACGAGCAGTACCGGGCGATTTTTGGCTTCCCAGTCGAGGATTACTACGTCCGCGCCGGGTTCGACTTCACCCGCCACAGCTTTGCCGAGCTAGCGGAAAGCTACATGGAGGATTACATCCCGGCCAGCGCCACCTGTCCGCTGATGGCAGGGGCCGTTGACGCGCTGGAAGCGTTCAAAAATGCCGGGCTGCGGCAGGTGATTCTGTCGGCAAGCCCGGTCACAACGCTGACCCGCCAGGTGGAAGAACGCGGTGTGACGCCGTATTTTGACCGTCTGCTGGGACTGGGCGATATCTATGCCAAAAGTAAGGTGGAGGTCGGGCTGGCCTATTTGCAAGAGGAAGGCTTCGACCCGGCGAAGGCCGTGATGATAGGTGATTCCGTCCATGATTTTGAGGTGGCCCAGGCGCTGGGTGTGGGCTGTGTGCTGCAATCGAGCGGCCACCAGCCGCCCGAGACATTGTGCCAGACCGGTGCATCGGTGGTGGCAGGGCTGCGGGAAGCGGCGGAGTTGATTTTGAAAAAGTGAGCCGTGCGGCGCGGGGCGTCAAGGGCGCCGCCCCCTACAACCGTAGAGAGGCATTGGAAATGATAGGCAGAGAGGTACAAAAATGTCTGACCGTGTAAAAGGCGCCTACCTGACGATGGGCGGCGCGGCGTGCTGGGGCGTTTCGGGCTGCATGGGGCAGTACCTGTTCACCCGGGAAGGGATGGATTCCACCTGGCTGGTGCCCATCCGGCTGTTTCTGGCGGGGCTGATTTTATGTGCGTTCTTTTTTGTCAAAAACCGCAAAATGCTGTTTGACCCATGGAATTTCAAGAAAAATCCGCGCAACGTCGTTGATCTGCTGATTTACGGCCTGGCGGGCGTCAGCTGCTGCCAGTTCACCTATTTTCTGACGATCCAGCTGTCCAGCGCTGGCATGGGGACGATCTTGCAGGACCTCTCCCCTGTCATTATTCTGCTGGTGGTCTGCATCCAGCAAAGGCGCGGGCCGCGGGTGTTTGAGATTTTCTCCATCCTGCTGGCGCTGGTGGGGGTGTTCCTTATCACGACCCACGGCAGCCTGACCGACCTTGCTATCAGCCCGGCGGCGCTGGCGTCGGGCGTTGTCAGCGCCTGCTGCGTCGCCATCTATACGATGTGGCCCAAGAAATTGCAGGAGCAGTACCCCACCCCGATGCTGCAGGGCTGGGCGTTCTTGATGGGCGGCACGATGTTTTCCCTGATCTTCCGCCCCTGGACGATGAATTATGTGCCGACGCCGATGGGCGTGTTCGGTATTTTCACGGTCGTGGTGCTGGGCAATGTGCTGGCGTTCAGCCTGTATATGTCGGGTGTGCCGCTCATCGGCCCGCAGAAGTCCAGCCTGTACAGCTTTGCTGAGCCGGTCACGGCGGCTATTATCAGCACCTTGGTGTTGGGCTCACCGTTTACGCTGTGGGATGCCCTGGGCTTTGGCTGCATCTTTTTGATGCTGGTGCTGTTGAGTCTGCCGGCGAAAACAAAAGCGTAATAGATTCGAGAGGCTGTCCGCAATGGGCAGCCTTTTTTGCTGCCGTGTAGGGGCCGGACATGTCCGGCCCTCAACCTGCCCGCGAACGACCGTCCGCCTTTATGCTGCGGGCCGGACATGCCCGGCCCCTACAACGCTATAATAAAATAAACCCATCCTAACTATGAATTGACATATCCCCCTCCCTGGGTGTATTATAGTATCATGTGTAAAACTATATAGCCGCACCTCTACACGCGGCGGAAAATACAGGGGAACTGTTATGTCTTTTTTTGAAAAACTGTTCGGCTCTTTCTCGGACAAGGAACTTAAGCGCATCAATCCCATCAAGGACAAAGTCCTTGCCCTGGAGCCGGAAATGGCTAAGCTGACCGATGAGGAACTGCAGGCCAAGACCACCGAATTCAAAGAGCGCCTGGCCAAGGGCGAGACGCTGGACGATATCCTGCCGGAGGCGTTCGCCGTCTGCCGTGAGGCCGACTGGCGTGTGCTGGGCATGAAGCCCTATCCGGTGCAGATCATCGGCGGTATTGTGCTGCACCGCGCCTGCATCGCCGAGATGCAGACCGGTGAAGGCAAGACGCTGGTTGCCACCATGCCTACCTACCTGAATGCCCTGACCGGCGAAGGCGTCCACGTTGTCACCGTCAACGATTACCTGGCCCGCCGCGACTCTGAGTGGATGGGCAAGGTCTACCGTTTCCTGGGTCTGACTGTTGGTCTGGTCGTCCACGGCGTGGAGTCCATCGACCGCAAGAAGGCCTACGAGGCCGACGTCACCTACGGCACGAACAACGAGTTCGGCTTCGACTACCTGCGCGACAACATGGTCGTCTACAAGGCAAACATGGTCCAGCGCGGCCACGCCTTTGCCATCGTGGACGAGGTCGACTCCATCCTCATCGACGAGGCCCGTACCCCGCTGATCATCAGCGGCAAGGGTGAGGATTCCAGCGTGATGTACAAGCGCGCCGACGACTTCGCCAAGACGCTGAAAAAGAGTGTCATCGTCGAGCTGGACGACAAGGTTGAGGCTGAGGAACAGGTCGACGGCGATTACGTTGTGGACGAAAAGCGCAAGACCGCGACCCTGACCGAGTCGGGCGTCAAGAAGGCCGAGGCGTTCTTCCACGTGGATAACCTGGCCGACGCCGACAATATGTCGCTGCGCCATTATATTGACGGTGCCATCAAGGCCCGCGGCGTTATGCACCGCGACACCGACTACATCGTCAAGGACGGCGAGGTCATCATCGTTGATGAGTTCACCGGCCGTCTGATGTACGGCCGCCGCTTCAATGATGGTCTGCACCAGGCTATTGAGGCCAAAGAGGGCGTCACCGTCGCCGCCGAGAGCAAGACCCTGGCGACTGTTACCTTCCAGAACTACTTCCGTATGTACAAAAAGCTGTCCGGCATGACCGGTACGGCCTCCACCGAGGCCGATGAGTTCAGCGAGATCTACGGCCTGAACATAGTCAGCATCCCCACCAATAAACCCCGTGCCCGTAAGGATCTGCCCGACAGTGTCTACAAGACCGTCAACGGCAAGTACAACGCCGTCATTGAGCAGGTCGCCGAGTGCCACGCCAAGGGCCAGCCGGTTCTGGTCGGCACCGTCAGCGTCGAGAAGAGCGAGGCTTTGTCCAAGCTGCTGAAAAAGAAGGGCATCGAGCATAACGTGCTGAACGCCAAGCAGCACGAGCGCGAAGCTGAGATCGTTGCCCAGGCCGGCAAGCAGGGCGCTGTGACCATCGCCACCAACATGGCTGGCCGTGGTACTGATATCATGCTGGGCGGCAATGTCACCTACATGGCTAAGGCCGCGCTGAAGAAGGAACTGTCCAAGGAACTGACCGCCGACCTGGCCCAGCTGAAGGACGAGTACGAGCACGCCAAGGCCCGCGCCAAGGCCAACGGAACCGAACTGCCCATCCCGCCGGAGGCTGGCATTGACGCGAAATTGGAAATGCTGATGACCGAGTGTGACGGCCACGCCGAAACCGAGGACGCCGAAATTCTCCACGCCCGCAAGCGCTTTGAGGAACTGTGCGAGGAGTTTGCCCCCGAAGTCAAGCGCGAGGCCGAAGTCGTCCGCGAGGCGGGCGGCCTGTTCATCATCGGTACCGAGCGCCACGAGAGCCGCCGTATCGACAACCAGCTGCGTGGCCGTGCAGGCCGTCAGGGCGACCCCGGTGCATCCCGCTTCTTCCTGAGCCTGGAAGATGACCTGATGCGTATTTTCGGCGGCGAGCGCGTGCAGAACCTGATGGACTCCCTGGGCCTTGACGAGGATGTCCCCATCGAGAACAAGCTCATCACCAACACGATTGAGAGTGCCCAGAAAAAGCTCGAAGCATCGAACTTTGCAATTCGTAAACAGGTGCTGCAGTATGACGACGTCATGAATCAGCAGCGCGAGATCATCTACAAGCAGCGCCAGATGGTGCTGGACGGCGAGGATATCTCCGGCAAGCTGCACGAGATGATGCGTCAGTCCATTGACGATGCCTGCGCGAACTACCTGAACGGCGAGACCGCCGACGATTGGGATTTCGCGGGCCTGCGCCGCCACTTTATGAACTGGCTGTGCCTGCCCACCGACTTCAACTACACCACCGAGCAGCTCGGCGACCTGACCAAAGATGGCATCGCCGACGAACTGTACAAGCGCGGCATGGATATCCTGACCGCGAAGGAGAAGCGCTACGGTGCCAAGACGATGCGCGAGTTGGAGCGTATCTGCCTGCTGCGCAATGTTGACTCCAAGTGGATGGAGCACATTGACAACATGGACCAGCTCAAGCAGGGCATGGGCCTGCGCGGCTACGGCCAGCATGACCCGGTGGTCGAGTACCGCATCGAAGGCTTTGCCATGTTCGATGAGATGATCGCCTCCATCCGCGAGGATGCCGTGCATATGCTGCTGACGATCGAAATCCGCCAACAGAACGCCGAGCCGAAGCGTGAGCAGATCGCCAAGCCCACCGGCGAGGGTGCCCCGAACCAGGCCGGTGCCAAGGGTGCCGCCCCGGTGCGCGTGACAAAGATCGGCCGCAATGACCCCTGCCCCTGCGGCAGCGGCCTGAAGTGGAAGAAGTGTACCTGCAAAGAGTACCACCCCGACCTGTAATTCATCATCAAGGCGCCGCCCGGAACAAGGCGGCGCCTTTTTGTAGGGGGCGGCGTCCTCGACGCCCCGCAGCTTTCCCGCAACGACCGTTAATGGGGGAGGCCGCGGGCCGGGCATGCCCGGCCCCTACACCATTTCCTGTCGGTTTCTTGGGGCTGATTCCATATCCGCCTGCCCGTTCCCGTGACCACCCCTTCCCTTTCAATGAGGTGAATTTCTATGAAAGCCAGAATCATCCGTGAACCCCGGTGCGCCCTGCTGTGGCGCATTGATGAAAGCTACCCCAACTACGCCGCCATTGAGCGCGCGGCCAAGCGATATGAGGTGAAGCTGCGCCGTGTGGCAGATGGCGACCTCGGCGGCATTGTGGGTGACCTCTGCGCGGGTAAGCCTGCCCCGGTGTTTGCCCCGCTTATCGCCGTGCCGGACCGCCCGGCTATCATCATCAGCGGCCTGCGCCACGACAATGGCGAGCTGGGTGCGTTCCTCGACCTTGTCAAAATAGGCGGTGCATCCATCCCGGTGCGCAGCATGGTCACGCCCACCAGCAAGCAATGGACGCTGGCCAACCTGTTGCTTGAATTAAACACGGAACACGAAACTGTGCAGGGAGACAAGGCGTGAAGCGCTGTCTTGCCGCGTTGGCGCTGGCCGTGCTGCTCTGCCTGCCGCTGACTGCCTGTCAAAAACAGCAAAATTTGTACAGCGCGACCTGGTTTGATCTGTTCGATACGGTCGCCATCGTGCAGGGGTACGCCGCCGGCCAGGACGAGTGGAACGCTCAGGCTGCCGCCGTGCAGGAAGATTTGTCGCGCTATAACGAACTGTTTGATATCTATAACCACTACGACGACGTTGTGAACCTGTACGACGTCAACGCCGGGGCCGCTGCCGCGCCAGTGGCTGTTGATGACGAGCTGTACGCATTCTTGCGCTGGTGTAAGGACACCGTTTACCCCACCACCGACGGCGCGACGAACATTGCGGCGGGCGCGGTGCTGCGGCTGTGGCATGACGCGCGGGAAAGCGACTCCCCTGCCCCGCCCGATGCAGAGGCCATTGCGGCGGCGCTGGAACATATCGACATAGAAAATCTGGTGCTCGATGATGATGCCCAGACCGTCTATTTCGCCGACCCCGCTATGACGTTGGACGTCGGCGCGGTGGGCAAGGGTTACGCCGTGGAGCAGGCCGCCCAAGCGGCCCAGGCCCGCGGCCTGACAAGCGCTCTGCTGAACATCGGCGGCAACGTCCGCGCCATCGGCACCAAGCCCGGCGGCAAGCTGTGGACGGCGGGCGTTGAAAACCCATGGGGCGACGACCCGGCGTACATCCAGGCTGTGGAGCTGGCCGACGGCGACAGCCTGGTCATCAGCGGCGACTACCAGCGCTATTTTGAGTACGGCGGCGTGCAGTACGCGCATTTGATCGATCTGACCACCGGCTGGCCCGCCCGCTATGTCAGCAGCGTGGCCGTACTGGCCCACGCTGACACCGGCGGTCTGGCGGACGCTCTGTCCACCGGCTTGTTCTGCCTGCCAGAATCCACCGGCCAGACCCTTGCTGCCCAGAACCACTACGCCGTCCTCTGGATGCACCCCGACAAAACCACCCAAAAAAGCAACGATTGGCCGCAATAAAACAAGAGCCACCGACCTTTTTAAGCCGGTGGCTCTTATGATATCATGATATAATACAAAACGTATGAAAGGGCACGCGAAAAATTCAAAAGGGGCACAGCCAAAATCAAGAAAATTCAAGGGAGAAAAACGGAGAAACGAGTCAATTAAGGCTCGCTCCACTCCGTTCCGCTCGCCGCCCATTATTCCTCAATGCTTTTCCAAAAATCACTCTAAAACGCGGGAATCCAAGATTTTTTCTTATAGATTTCTTCGATTCCTCTCAAAAATGGCAAACAAAAAAGACCCCAAACACCCGGAGGTGCTGGGGTCTTACAATTATTTACCTGTGGTTGTCCTTTTTGATTTCTTGTTGTGCCCTACATCAAAAACGTATAATTCACCGCTGCGGATTGATGATTTCGCGCCAATCCAAATCGCCGTGCTCCAGGCCGTGAATCAGGACCTCGGCGGTGGCAATGTTGGTGGCGACCGGGACGTTGTGTACGTCGCAGATGCGCAGCAGGTTCATCTCGTTCGGTTCGCTGGGTTTGGCACTGATGGGGTCGCGGAAGAAGAGCAGCATGTCCACTTCCTCGCAGGCGATGCGCGCCACGATCTGCTCGGCACCGCCGTGACCGCCGGGCAGAAACTTTGTTACCTTCAGCCCAGTGTTCTCCTCAATCAAGCGGCCGGTCGTGCCGGTAGCCAGCAGACGGTGCTGCTCCAAAATATGGCGGTAGGCCATACAAAACTGCACCATCAGCTCCTTTTTGGAGTCGTGGGCTATCAATGCGATCGTCATAGAAAATGCCACCATCCTTCGCAGCAGAATTACAAGTTAAAAGGTAAGCGGAACGCGCTGTCCGCACAAACGTTTTGCCATAGCCTGTCCGGCCGCCACGGCGGGGTCGCCCGCGGGCGGCACGGTGCCGTTGGCCCCGGCCAGCTGCAGTACGCGGCTTTCGGGTATCACGGCCAGCAATTGGGCACCCACGGTGTCAATGCACTCATCCAGGTCAGCCACAGCGGCGTTTTTGCCAAAGCTCTCGCGCCTGACGCGGTTCATCACCAACCGCACGGCGCTTTGGGGGCGTGCCCCGGCCAGCAGCCGGTCCGCCACAATTTTGCCGTCGCGCAGGGCGACCGGGTCGGGGGTCAGCACCAGAAGGGCCTTGTCCGCCACGGCGGCGGCCGCCGTGAACGGCGCACCCATCCCGGCGGCGGTGTCCAAAATCACAAAATCGAAATAGGGGCGCATGGCGACCAGAAGCCGCCCCAGGGGTGCAGCATCCACCGCGCCGCCCTCATAGGGGGCGCTGATGACCGACAGCCCAGGGTAAAGCGGGCTGGGCACAACGGCCTTGGCCCCCTCGCATCGGCCGCAGAGGACATCCTCAATGTCATAGACGGTGCGGCCGTAGACGCCTGCAATAATGTCCACGCTGCGCAGACCCGAATCCAGTTCAATGAGCAGGACCTTCCGTCCCAGCCGCGCCAAACAGGCCCCCAGCAGCACCGAAACCGTGCTTTTGCCGGTGCCGCCCTTGCCGGAGCAGACCATGATACACTGTGCGTTCATGTCGGCTCCCTTCCGCAGTTGTGCAACACTATCTCTCGTATATTCTAGCACATTTCCGGATGAACTGCAACTGGCTTTTTGTCAGAAAAGGACACCTTCTTTTTGAAGAAAATCACGATAAGGTATACTTTTTAATGCACAAATATGGACAAAATGCACAAGAAATAGCGATGGGCTGCGAAAAAATGGAAACGTTTCATATCCCGAACACGGCGTCCAGCACCGCCCGCAGGATGGGCGCGGCGTTGGCCCCGCCCCCACCGTATTCCAGCACGACGGCCACGGCGATCTGCGGGTCGTCGGCGGGCGCGTACCCGATGAGCACCGAGTTGACATAGTGGCTGCCGCCAGGTAAAGTGTCAGCCAGCTGCGGACTGCCCGTTTTTGCAGCGCAGACGACCGGGGCCTCCCGCAGCACGCGGGTCGTCTGGGCCATCCGCTTCATGCCGTCCCGGATGGGGCCAAACACGGCCTCGCCGCCCGGCACGGCGGTGAAGGTCGGTGTGTACTGCCACAGCGTCTCGCCGGTGGCGGCGCTCACGGCGCGGTCGGCGTAGTGCAGTGCGGGGCGCTGGCCGTAGTTGGCCAGCGTGGCGGCGTAGGCGGCCAGCTGCAGCGGCGTCACGGCGGTGTTCCCCTGCCCGATGGCTGCCATCAGCGTAAGCCCGGCCTGGTAGTTTCCGTCGCTGGACCAGGTCAGACGGCCCCGGGCTTCGGCAACCTCAACACCGGTGGGGGCGGCCAGGCCCAGCTGCTGCGCCATGGCGGAGAAAGTATCCACCCCCAGCCGCCGCCCGACATCGTAAAAAAAGATATTGCAGCTGTGTTCCAGCGCGGTGCGCAGATCGACCAGACCGCTGTGGCCGTATTGCAGGCAGCCGGGCTGGTAGCCGCTGTAAAAGCCGTACCGCCCGGTGCAATTCACGGTGGCGGCAGGGTCAATGCCTGCAGTCAGCGCGGCGGCTGCCACGGCGGGCTTGAAAGCCGAACCCGGCGCATACAGCCCCTGGGCGGTGCGGTCCAGCAGCGGCGCGGCGGCATCGGCGGCAAGGGCCGCGTAGTCCGCACGGCAGGCGTTCAGGTCAACCCCCGGCACGCTGGCGGCGGCCAGGATGCCGCCGGTTTTCACGTCTACGACCACGGCGGCCCCGGCGCGGCACTCCCGCCCGGCCCCAGCGGCCTTGGTGGTTTGTAGGGTGTGGATTTGCGAAATCAGTGCGTCTTGCAGTGCTTTTTGCAGGGAGCTGTCCACCGTCAGTACCAGCGCGGCCCCGGGCACGGCCTGCCGCAGCTGCGCGGTGCGGCGCACGGCCCCGTCAAAACCGGTGTTGATGAGCACCCGCCCATCCTGCCCGCGCAGCAGGTCGTCGTAGGCGGCTTCCAGCCCGCTCTGGCCGATGACGGCATCCATGGCCAGGCCCCGCGCTTTGGCGGCGGGCCATTGCGCGGCGGTGATAGGGCCGGTTAGGCCCAGCGCGTGGGGCAGCAGCGTACCGCCCGGCCAGCTGCGCACGCCCCGGGCGGCGGGCCGCACCGCGCCGCTCTGCACAAGGCCCGCCGTGTAGAAGGCGGTCAGCATATCAGCATCCGCGCCCCGGGCCACGGCCAGCTCCCCCGCCGAGGCGGCAGAACAAAAGGCAGCAAGCTGTGTTTCCACATCCTTGCTGCCTGTCAGGGTCTCTATGTTTTTTACAGTCTCGCGCAGGTCGGTCCCCGGCGGGGCCGGGATACGCAGGTATAAATCGTACACGGTGGTGTCCCGGGCCAGTACCACGCCGTTTGCGTCGGTGATGACGCCCCGCGCGGCGTGCTGGGTTATGGTGTAGCTGGCCGAACTGGCCTCGGCGGCTTTGTCGGCGTAGTAGTCGGCGCGGGCAAACTGCATCCAGGCCAGCCGGGCAAAGAACGCCGCAAACACCGCGCCGCACACGACGGCCAGCACCGCCACGCGCAGACGGCGGCGGTGGGTATTTTTGCGGTTGGACATGGAATCACCTCGAAAAATATAGATGGATTTATGGGGCATTAGCCCGCGAAAAATACATATTTATTGTACGCAATTTTCGACGAAAAAGCAATTACTTTTTCACGAAATAGACGCTGGCGCACAAATCGGCGGTATCGGCCAGGGCAGCGCTGGCGGTCAGGCCATCGGCGCCGGGCATAGGTGCGACGGCCAGCGTGCCCAGCCAGTCGCCGCTCGGCGTTGTCACGACGTCCCCCGCCGCTAACCCGCAGTCGGCGGGCAGACCGGTCAGCTGCCATATCCCCGGTGTGACCAGCCCGGCATAAGCCCCACACAACCCGGCAGTCCGGACCAGCGCCACGGTGCAGGTGTCGCCGTCCACGGCGGTGACGATGCCCGCATACCGCCCGCCTGCGTCCAGCACGGCGGCCCCGGACACGGCCCCCGGACAAGCCAGCGTGAAGCCGCCCACACCCCGGGCAAGGACCCGCGCCGGGGCCACAGCGGCGCTGACCCGCCCGCACCCGGCCAGCCGGCGCAGGGCATCGTTCTCGGCCAGGGCATCGGCACTGCGGGCAAGCTGCTGGTGCAGCGTGAAATTTTCGGTTTGCAGCGCGTCGATCTGCGCCGTATACCGCGCCCCGACGAATCGGTCGATAGAAGCAGCCGTGCCCGGTACAACAGCGGCCAGCCACGGCCCAGCCAGCAAAACGGCGGCCAACACCAACGGCAGAAGCCACCACCGCCGACGCCTGTGGGAATGCGAAAGATCCAGCTGCACAAACATCACCCCAAAGCAGAATATGCCTTGCGGGAGGGGGTTAGACTTTGGTATAATAGAAAACAATGATAAAAGGATGTGGGAGCGATTCCATGAAACCAAGTGAGGTCAACCCTATGAAATATAAACTATTATTACTCGATATCGACGGTACGCTGCGGCCGGGCAGCTGTGAGCGTGTACCCAGGGAAAATGCCGAGGCCGTCTGCGCTGTGCAGAAGGCGGGCGTTAAAATCGCTATTGCCACCGGGCGCGGGCGCATCGGTGTGGGCAAGGGTCTGCTGCGCAGCATTCGGCCGGACTACTGGGTCTGCGCGGGCGGTGCCCAGCTGGTGGACTACAAGGGTGCGGATCTGGCCTTGCACCGTCTGACGACCGAGGAAATGTACGCCCTGGTGGACTTTTTTGAAAATTACGACCTGCCGCTGCGGTTCACCTTCCACGATGCGAACCACGCCTATATTGGCTACGAGGAGTTCGCCCGGCGCGAGCGAGAGAAAAACCTTGCGCTGAACATCGTGGACGGAGAGGATCAGGACCATCACCTGACGGAAATGCCCTTCGGCGCGTTCGGCTTTTTGCCGCAGGCGATGGCCGAAAAATTCCAGGAACAGTACGGCTACCTCGGGCTGAACTTCCTCTTCTCCTACCCCGGCAGCGACGGCTGCGATATCCTGCAAAAGGGCATCGACAAGGGTACCGGCCTGTTGGAACTGGCCAAGCTCGCAGGGCTGGACCCGGCGGACTGTGTGGCCGTGGGTGACGGCGATAACGACGTCGCTATGTTGAAAGCGGCAGGCCTGGGCATTGCCATGGGCAACGGCAGCGCCGCCGCCAAGGCTGCTGCGGATCGCACCGGCCCAGACGCTGAACCCCACGGCATTGCCGAGCTGTGCCGCGAACTGTGGCCGGAGGCGTTCTAAGATGGCCGGGTACACCCACGTCGGCCCCGGGCTGCCGCCGCTGCACGGCGCTCGCGCCAATGCGCTGATTTTAGGCAGCTTCCCCAGCCCCAAAAGCCGGGAGCAGGGCTTTTTCTACGGCCACAAGCAGAACCGCTTCTGGCCGATGATCGCCGCTGTGACCGGGGAGCCTGTACCCGATTGGGCCGACATCGAGGCGAAGAAAGCTATTATTTTGAATCACGGCCTGGCCGTGTGGGATACCATCGGTGCCTGCGATATCAAAGGCGCGTCGGATGCGTCCATCCGCAACGCGGTTCCCAACGATGTAGCTGCGCTGATACGCAAGCTGGGCGTGCAGGCGGTGTTCTGCAACGGCGCGGCGTCGGGGCGCATCTATACAAAATATGCCGAGCCGCTGACCCACCTGCCCGCTACCGTGCTGCCCAGCACCAGCCCCGCCAATGCCGCATGGTCCCCCGCCCGCCTGCAAGCCACCTGGGGCGCAGCATTGGAACCATTTTTGCAGCTAACCGGTTGCAAGTGAACGGATTTTGTTCTATAATAGGTATATATTATATTGGAGGGACTGTTGCATGACCAACTGGCTGGAAAAAACCAAACGCCCGGTGCTGCCCATCTATCTGGCGGCGCTGGTCTGGCCCATTATGGCGCTGGTGCTGCCCATCTACACGCTGGGCGGGCTGATCGCCACGGCGGTCATCAGCGCGGGCGTGTATATCGCGGGCACAAAACTCTGCCCCGTGCGCGTCGTGCGGGTGCCGGTCGCTTACGCCACCGGCAGTGAGGACGTGGACGCCTTGCTCAACGGCGTCACCGCCAACCTGGACGCCCTGCACAAACTGAATGACGAAATTCCCGACAAGCAGCTTTCCGACGCGATGGACCGCATGGAAAAAGCGGGCCGCAGCATTGCGGACACCGTGGCAAAGACCCCGGACAAAGCGCGCAATATCGATCGTTTTGCCCGCTACTACCTGCCGGAGATGGTCAAGCTGATGGGCGCTTACGCCGAGCTGGAAAAGCAGGGCGTCAAGGGCGAGAATGCTGACCAGATCGAAGCTGACCTGCGCCGCAACGCCGATACCACCGCCGCCGCCTTTGAAAACCTGCTGGACGCGCTGTACAGCGCCGAGGCAATGGATATTTCGACCGACATCGAGGTACTGGACAGCATCCTGAAAAGCCAGAACCTTACGAAATAAAAGTATATGCAGAAAGGACAAACGACCATGGCTGACCTGAACAATGAACTGGATCTGAACGCCCCTGTTGCCCCTACCCTGACCCTGGACTCTGCCCCCGCCGCCCCGACGCTGACCCTTGACCCCGTCGCTGATGAAAAAATCGTCGAGGAAAGCAAGAAGGCAACTCCCGTGCAGGTGGAGGATACCCCCCTCTCCCCTGAGGAGCAGAAGATGGTCAACGATTTTGCCGAAAAAATCGACCTGACTAACTCCCAGATGGTCTTGCAGTACGGTGCCGCCAGCCAGAAAAAGCTGAGCGACTTCTCCGAGACGGCGCTCTCCCGCGTCAAGACCCAGGATATGGGCGAGACCGGCGAGCTTATCACCGGCCTGATTGCCGAACTGCAGGGCTTTGACGCCAACGCCGAGCAGCCCAAGGGTATTCTGGGCTTTTTCAAAAAGACGTCCAACAGCATCGAGCAGCTCAAGACCCGCTATGACAGCGCCGACAAAAACGTCGAGCGCATCAAGGCGAAGCTGGAAGATCACCAGGTCGTCCTGATGAAGGACATTGCCATGCTCGATAAGATGTACGAGTACAACCTCGTCTACTTCAAAGAGCTGACGATGTACATTCTGGCTGGCAAAAAGAAGCTGGCTGATGTGCGTGCCAATGAGCTGAAAGCCGCCCAGGAGAAGGCCCAGCGTACCCAGCTGCCTGAGGATGCCCAGGCCGCCCGCGACCTGGCCGATATGTGCGACCGCTTTGAGAAAAAGCTCTACGATCTGGAGCTGACCCGCAACGTCTCCATCCAGATGGGCCCGCAGATCCGCCTGATCCAGTCCAACGACACGATGATGGCCGAGAAGATTCAGACCACCATCGTGAACACCATCCCCCTGTGGAAGAACCAGATGGTGCTGGCCCTGGGCATCGCCCACAGCCAGCAGGCTATGGCCGCCGAGCGCGCTGTGACGGATGCCACGAACGAACTGCTGAAGAAGAATGCTGCCACGCTGAAACAGGGCACCATCGATATCGCCAAGGAGTCCGAGCGCGGCATCGTGGATATCGAGACCCTGCAGCAGACGAACAAGCAGCTGATCGAGACGCTGGACGAGCTGAACAAGATCCGCGCCGACGGTAAGGTCAAGCGCGCCAACGCCGAGCAGGAGCTTGGCCGCATTGAGGGTGAACTGCGCCAGAAGATGCTGGAGATCAACGGCTGAGAAGCTGCGTTGTAGGGGGCGGCGTCCCCGACGCCCCGCAAATTGGCACACGATTTCCGGGTGGTTGCAGGGCGGGCCAGCCCTCTGACCGCCGGGGAGGGGGCAAGACCCCTCCCTATATGCACAGCCATCCCGGGGCAGAGTATGTAGGGGCGAACATGGTTCACCCGCGCCGAGAATGGCAGACGACCGTTTTCCATAACCGTGCGGGCCGGGCATGCCGGCCCCTACGGTGCAATACAGGTATTTGCAATGCAACTTGAACAACAGGAAACCTTTACCATCCATGGCCCGCAGCTGGAAGTGCTGGGCGAGGTCGAGTCAAAACTGCCCGCCCCGGCCAAAAAGCGCAGCATGGCATCGGTCGTGCTCGTCGCGCTGGCGCTCGTGTCGGTGTTTGGCATCGGCGGGGCAAAGCTGAAAGGAAAATACAACGATACAGCGAAGCTCTACACCGCCATCGACAAGTACAACAACAGTATCCAGACCGATTTTGGCACCCAGGCGGACGCGGCGGCTAACCTCATCAAGCAGGTCGGCTACCTGGAAAACGTCCCGACAGAGGCCCTGCAGGACGCCCGGGTCGCGCTGGAAGTCTGGAACAACACGGCAGCTGACCCCGCCGCCCAGTACAACGCCAACCGCGATTTGTATAACGCAGTGGATGCACTGTACGCGGCGGTCAATAATAAAGTGGACGCCAGCACCCAGCAGGCCATCAACAACCAGTACAACGCCTTTGTCTCGGCCCAGGCCACCATTGAACGCGCGGCTGCGGCCTACAACCAGTCGGTGGAGAGCTACGAGACGACGACCGCTCAGTTCCCCGCCAATGTGATTTCCGGTATATGGGGCGTGCGGGAAATTTCCCAATTTGCACCCCAATAAACCACGATAACAAGGGAAAATTATGAAACTGAAAACATTTGCCAAACGCGCGGCGGCTGCCGGTGCGGTGGCGGCGGCGCTGGTGCTGACCGCACTGCCCGCCCTGGCTGCGCCCGCCGTGGATGTGGATGCCAAAAACCCGGTGGCCGACCACGCAAATATTCTCTCGGCGGATACCGAGGAATACATCTACGCTATTTCCAGCCAGCTGTCCGATGCCTGCGGTGCGCAGATCGGCGTCTACACGGTGGAGGAAGCGCTGGGCAACACGACGATGGAAGGCTTTGCCTACAACGTCTTTACGGCCTGGGAGCTTGGCTCGGCTGACCAGGACAACGGTGTGTTGCTGCTGCTGGCCCCTTATGAGGCGGACGGCGGCGACTACTACATCATGCGCGGCACCGGGTTGGAAAGCCGCCTGAGTGTCAGCACGCTGGGTTCGCTGCTGGATGAATATCTGGAACCCTACTGGGCAAAAGGCGATTATGACACGGGTACGCAGAAAACCGTGCGGGCGCTGGCCGATAGGCTGTGCAGCATCTATGGCGTGACGCTGAGCAGCGATACCGGCAGCACGACGTACCGGACAGGACCGAACATTATGAGCATGATTCTTGTGATTCTTGCCGTTATCCTGATTTTGTGGATCGTCTCGGTGCTGCTGCGCCCGCGCCGTCCACGCCCGCCGCGCGGCCCCGGATATGGCCCCGGCCCCGGCGGCAATGCGGCATTCTGGTACGGCGTGGGCCGTGCCTCCCGGCGTCCGCGCCGCCCGCCGCCCCCTCCCCCGCCGCGCGGTGGTGGATTTGGCGGCCCTGGCCCGGGCGGCCCGCGTCCCGGCGGCGGACCCCGTCCCGGTGGCGGCCCCAGGCCCAGCAGCCGTCCTTCGGGTGGGTTCCACTCGGGCGGCGGTTTCAGCAGCGGCGGCGGTGTAGGCCGCAGTCGTCCTTCCGGCGGCTCGCGTCCCTCGGGCGGCGGGTTCCGTTCCGGCGGCGGTTCCACCCGCGGCGGCGGCGTGGGACGGCACCACTAATGTAAAAAGCTTTTCCCCGAGGGGCTGCGCCCGCAGGCGCGTGTCGGAGCGCAACCGCCGTAGGCGGCTCTTGGCGCGTAGACTGAAGGTGGCCTGCAGGGCCGGATGAGGGGCGGCTTCCCCGCGAACGAGGTGTAACGGCAAGGTTCGCCCTCATCAGTCGCCTTCGGCGACAGCTTCCCCCTCGGGGGAAGCCTTTTTTGTAAATGAAGGAGGTTTCCTATGCCCAAATTTGCAGTCATCACCGGGGCAAGCTCCGGCATTGGGGCCGAGTTTGCGCGCCAGCTTTCGGCACGCGGGTATAACCTGCTGCTGGTGGCCCGCCGCGCGGATCGGCTGGAAAAACTGTCCGACCAGCTGACGACGGTCTGCGAGATCATGACCGCTGACCTCTCGAAGAAAAGCGAGTGCCTGCGGCTGGTCAAGGCGCTGGACGACCGCCGCGTGGATCTGTTCATCAACAACGCAGGCTTTGGCGACTGCGGGCCGTTTTTGCAGACCGATTTAGACAAAGACCTGGATATGCTGGCGGTCAACATCCGCGCGGTACACATCCTGACGAAAAAAATCGGCCAGAAGCTTTACAAACAGGGCTTCGGTGCGCTGCTGAACGTCGGATCCTGCGCGGGGCTGATGCCTGCCGGGCCGTATATGGCGACCTACTACGCCACGAAATCCTACGTTGTCAGCCTGACCAGCGCCTTAGCCCAGGAGTTGCGCGAGGCCCACAGCCCGGTGTACGCGGGCTGCCTCTGCCCCGGGCCGGTGGATACCGAGTTCAACGCCGTAGCCAACGTGGAGTTTGCGCTGCGGGGCATCACGCCGGAATACTGCGTGCGCTGTGCGCTGGACGGCATAGCCCGCCGCAAGACGGTCATTGTGCCCAGCCCGCTGGTAGCCGCCGGCATGACGCTGGGCCGCTTCCTGCCGCGGCCGGTGTATATCAAGATCGCCGCCCACCAGCAGCGGAAAAAATTGTATAAGCGATAAAAAATCGCGGCTGCCCGGGAAAAGGACAGCCGCAATTTTTGTTTTGGTGTAGGAACCGATGCTTGCATCAGCCCGCAAAGGCTCCCCCCTCGGGGGAAGGCTTAGTTCAGTTTCTTCCCAAAGAACTCCAGCTCCGGTTTGATGATGCTCATCAGGTCGTCGAACTGGTCGGGGGTCAGGCTCTGGGCACCGTCGCTCTTGGCCTTGGCCGGGTCGTTGTGCGTCTCGATCATCAGACCATCCGCGCCGACGGCCACGGCGGCCTTTGCCAGATCGGGCACCATGAACGCGATACCCGCCGCATGGCTCGGGTCGATGACGACGGGCAGATGGGTCATCTTTTTAAGCATAGGTACGGCGGAAATGTCCAGCGTATTGCGCATGCTCGTCTCAAAGGTGCGGATGCCGCGCTCACACAAAACAACATTGGGGTTGCCCTCGGCCATGATGTACTCGGCGCTCATGACCAGCTCTTCCAGCGTCGAGGATAGGCCGCGCTTCAGGAGCACCGGCACATTCAGCTTGCCGACGGCTTTGAGCAGCTCAAAGTTCTGCATATTGCGTGCGCCGATCTGGATCATGTCCACCTTGGCGTCCAGGAACAGCGGAATATGCTCGTTGTTCATGAGTTCGGTCACGATGGGCTGGCCGGTGACCTTACGGGCTTCCTGCAAAAGTTCCAGACCCTCGGCGCGCAGACCCTGGAAGCTGTACGGGCTGGTGCGGGGTTTGAACGCACCACCGCGCAAAATGCTGGCCCCGGCGGCCTGCACGCGCTGGGCCACATAGGTGATCTGCTCTTTGCTCTCGACGCTGCAGGGACCGCTCATCACGGCAAAGTAGCCGCCGCCCATTTTGTGCCCGCCCACATCGACGATCGTGTCGTCCGGATGGAACTTGCGGTTGGCCTTTTTGTACGGCTCAGACACGCGGCGGCAGGTCTCGACGACCGGGTTTGCAAGCACCCAGCTTTCAGCAAGGGCCTTGGTGTCACCAATCAGGCCCAGGATGTGAGTGTCGCTGCCGACGGAGTCGTTGATTTCATAGCCCATGCCGTTCAGTTCTTTGCAGAAGGCTTCGACTTTTTCGGCGGGTGCGTGCTGTTTCAATACGATGATCATGGTGGGTTCTCCTGTCTTTCCTATCTATTACGAAGATGATTTCTTTCAATGACGGTATTCTAACACTTTAAAGCGCTAAAGTCAAGCCCCCTTGCGAAATTTGTTTAGGGGTTATATAATAGGAACGCAAAGGCTTCCCCATTTGGGGAAGCTGTCCGCGAAGCGGACTGATGAGGGGCGGCCTTGCCATTATTGCCCAACAGAGGGTTGCCAGGAACACGCGCCCTTCATCCGGCCCTGCGGGCCACCTTCCCCCAAGGGGGAAGGCAAAGAGAAGATAAAGAGGTTGCCAATATGCCAAAAGAAGCAAAAACCAATGCAATGCGGATGCTGGAACGGGCGAAGGTCGCCTACTCCGCACATGAATACCCCCATGAGGAAGGCCAGGCTGTGGACGGCGCGAACGTGGCGCGGCTGACCGGGCAGGATCCGGCCAAGGTGTTCAAAACGCTGGTCACCCAAGGTGCGGACCGCAATTATTACGTCTTTGTCGTGCCGGTGCTGGCCGAGTTGGACCTGAAAAAGGCTGCCAAGGCCGCAGGCGTCAAGAGCGTGGCGATGATCCACGTCGCCGACATCAACAAAGTCACCGGCTACATCCGGGGCGGCTGCAGCCCGGTGGGCATGAAAAAGCAGTTCGTCACCGTGTTTGACGAGAGCTGCCTTGCCCAGGACACGATGCTTGTTTCCGGCGGGCGCATCGGCACGCAAATTGAGTGCTCCCCCGCCGACCTTATCAAGGTCACGCGCGGCAAGACGGCGGCCATCACTCAGGAGCACGACGCATGATGCGGCTGGACAAGTACCTGGCCGAGCGCACCGGAATGACCCGCAGCGAGAGCCGCAAGGCCGTGACGAAGGGCCGCGTGATGATTGACGGCGCAGTCTGCCGCAAGGCGGACACCCAGCTGGACGAGCACACCGCCGCCGTGGCGCTGGACGGTGTACCGCTGGCAGGCGCGTACCGGAAATACGTCTACATCATGCTCAATAAGCCCGAGGGCGTCGTCAGCGCCAGCCGCGATAAGAAAGATACGACGGTGGTCGATTTGGTGGCGGCGGACTTCCCCCGGCGGGAGTTGTTCCCGGCCGGGCGGCTGGACAAGACGAGCACCGGCTTTGTGCTGTTGACCGACGACGGCGCACTGGCGCATGATATCCTCTCCCCTGCCCACCATGTGAAGAAACAGTACGTTGTAACGCTGGATACCCCGCTGACCGACGCTATGCGGCGTGGCTTTGCCGAGGGTGTGACGCTGGCCGACGGCGAGACGATGGCCCCGGCAGACGTGGAACCGCTGACCGACGACGGCCTGACCGTGCGTGTGACGCTGCGGCAGGGCGTGTACCACCAGATAAAAAGAATGTTCGGCGTGTATGCCGCGGGCGTGAACGCCCTGCATCGCGAGAGCATCGGCGGCGTGGCGCTGGATGCTGCACTGGCCCCCGGCCAATGGCGGGAGCTGACGGAGGAAGAAGAGAAAAAATTGCGGCAGAAAGTGTGATTTCCGCCACACGGTAGGGGTATGCCCGCCCCGCGGCTTTCCCATGAACACCTGCTTGCCTTACACGGCAGGGCTGGATATGTCCGGCCCCTACAACTCTATAAAAACAAAAACGGCCACTCATTTTTGAGTGGCCGTTTTTTTATTCATGCACATACACCGTTTCACTGGGGGTCAGCGTTACGGTAAAATCCATATCGCTGTAGTTGGAGAGCGTGACCTCGGTGTCCTCGGTCAGGGTGATGTGGCGGAGCGTATCGACATAGTCGGGGTCGCCGTAGAGCCATGCGCTGCAGTACATCGTGCGGGTATTTTCCATCGGCAGGACAAAGGAAAAATATCCGGTGCCCGCCGTGCAGGTCACGTCGTAGACGCCGGGTTCGATGTCCTCGCCCACAAGCAGATACAGGCTGTCCTCGCTGTCGCTGAGGGTGTACGCCGCATCGCTGACCAGCGGATTGGGTGCGGTCTCGGTGGGCAGCGCATCGACCTGGGCGTTGCTGCTGTGGAAGTACAGCGTGCCATTGCCGCTCAGAAACAGCACGGTGCCTGTCGGCAGAGACACATCGTCCCGCTCACTGTCGATGGTGTCATAGCCGTTGGAGGACAGATCCTCGTAGATTTCAACACCGTGCTCATCGCTGACGATGTGCAGGTCAATGGATGTATTGCTCTCGGCACATTGGATGGTGTAGGTGCCCTCGGGCAGATCCTGCCCTACGGTGTACAGGCCCGCCGTCAGGTCGCCGTCCCAGTCCGCACCCGCGGCGGGCACAGTGCCGCGCAGGTCGTCGTAGGCATTGCTGTCGGCCTCTATGGCCTGTTCTTCGGAGAATTCGGGAACGGGCTCGGAAACCGAGGAACCGATTTCACGCTGCAGCAGGACCTGCAGCATGGGCAAAATCAAAAACAGCGCCACAACGATGATAATCCACGCGGCATTGGCACTGCGTCTGCGTCTGGAGGGTGCCTCGATGTGGTGCTCCACCCGGGCCGTGCGCACCGCGGGGCGCGGTGCATTGTGGCGGTCTGTGCCGCTCTCGTGTACATGGGCGGTGCGCTCTTCCTCGTCGTAGCCTTCCACCTTGGGGCGGCTGCCGGTGGGCCGCACGCGGTGCAGCACATCCTCGCCGTTGACGCGGTGGTAGTGGGCGCTTTCGCCCCGCAGGGTGTAGGTATGTTCGGGCGGGATGGGCAGACCGCATTCCTCACATCGGCCATTGACGACCCGCCCGCCGCACAGGCTGCATTTTTGCATGGTATCGCCTCCTCTTTCCACCATTATACAGGATAAAAGCCTCCCTTGTCAAAGGGAGGTGGACGCCGTAGGCGGCCGGGGGGATTCTGACGGGCCGTGCCATAGCTGCTCGTCACACCCGCAGCCGGGCAGGAATCCCTCCGCCTTCGCTAACGCTCGGCACCTCCCTTTGACAAGGGAGGCTTTATTTAGACCTTCCCCGCCCGACTCGCGGCTGTCTTTTTGTGCAGCTGTTCCGACAGTACCACCATCAGCAACAGCATGGCGAGCAGTGCCCACGGGTAGAGTTGCATCGTGATATTCTGCGCTAACACGCCGAAAAACGGCGACAGCAGCGTCACGCCAACGTAGGCGGCGGCCATCTGGATGCCGGTCATCGCCATGCTCAGGTTTTTGCCGAAGTTGGCGGGCGTCTCGTGGATGATGCAGGGGTAGATGGGCGCGCAGCCCAGTCCGATGACCACAAGGCCCACCGGCAATACAGCGCTGCCCGGCAGAAGCAGCAGCGCAATACCCACGGCGATGAGTGTCTGCCCCAGACGGATCATCTGCTGGTCGTTGAATTTCATCGTCAAAAAGCCGCTGAAAAACCGCCCGACCGTGATGCCCAAGTAAAACAGGCTCGCCCAACTGGCGGCGGTCGTCGCGTCCAGCCCGCGCACCAGTGTGCAGTAGCTGGCCGCCCACATGCCGGCCACGGCCTCCAAACCGTTGTATAGCGCGAAGCAGCACATCACCTCCGGCACGCCGGACACTTTCATCAGCTGCGGAAAGGTGCGATGCTCAGGGGTAAAGTCCTCCCCTGCCCCGGCATTGACGGGGGTCTGCCACAGCGGCAGGCTGAATAGGAGCACAGCGGTCAAGACGATTTGCAGAATCGAGATGATGCGGTAGCCGCTCTGCCAGGTGCTGCCCGCCAGCGCCCAGCCCATGATGACCGGGCCGCCCGCTGCGCCGATGCCCCACATGCAGTGGAGCCAACTCATGTGGCGGCTCTCATAGTGCAGGGCCACATAGTTGTTCAGCGCGGCGTCTACGCTGCCCGCGCCGAGGCCGTAAGGAATGGCCCACAAACACAGCTGCCAGAACTGTGTGCAGGTTGAAAAGCCGAACAGTGCCACGGCGGTGGTGGCCACGCTCAGCGCCGTGACCCGCCCAGTGCCGAGGCAGGTGTTGAGCCGCTCGCTGGCAAGGCTGGACACGATGGTCCCGGCGGAGATAATCATTGATACACCGCCCGCCCAGGCGACGCCCGCGCCCAGCTGCGGGTACATGCTGGGCCACGCCGCACCCAGCAGCGCGTCCGGCAGGCCCAGGCTAATGAAGGCCAGATAGATGATGGGCAGAAGCAGAGAAACCATAGTAAATACCTCTTGACTTTTTGTGATTGCGATACTATGATGATATCATCAAACAGCAGGAAATAAAGGCACTATTCCCGTGAAATTCCGGTATAATTTCGCCAAAAATGGAGATGAACAGAAGATGGCACTGTCTGTATGCAGAACGGTCATAGACGATTTTGCCCGGGAACTGCTGAAACACGGCACGGCAGCGTTCCCCATCGCCTGCTACCATGACGATTTGCAGACCGAGCCGGTCCCTTGGCATTGGCATGAGGAATTGGAAGTGCTGGTGGTCAGCGAGGGCACGATCCTGGCCACTGCCGCCGGGGAAAAATACCGCCTGGAAAAGGGCGAGGGGCTGTTTATCAACGCAGGCGTGCTGCACGGCGACTGGCCGCTGAACGCTGGGCCATGCCGCCTGCACAGCATGGTGTTCCACCCGCGGCTGGTGGGCGGCAGCCCGGACAGCGTTTTTTGGCAGAAATATTTGCAGCCGCTGCTGACCGACCCCAGCCGCCCCTGCGCCGTGCTGCGTCCCGGTGTGGAATGGCAGCGTGAGGCGATGAACCAAATGGAGCGGGCGTTCCGCGCGGTGGTCAACGAGCAGCCCGGGTACGAGTTCAAGGCCCGCGCGGCGCTGTCGGAAATGCTGTTCCAGCTGGTGAGCCACGCCCCGGCAGTGCAGGCGCTGCCGAAAAAAGCCCTGCGCAGCGCCGACCGCATCAAGACGATGCTGCAATTCATCCAGGAACATTACGCCGAGGACGTGTCGGTGGAGCAGATCGCGGCCAGCGCGGCCATCAGCCCCAGCGAGTGCCTGCGGTGCTTCCATGACATGATCGGCACAACGCCGAACCAATACCTGAGGGACCAGCGCACCCAGCGAGCCGCTGAGCTTTTGTGCGGCACGGGGTTACAGGTATCGGAAATCGCGGCGCAGTGCGGTTTCCAGGATGCCAGCTATTTTGCCCGCGCGTTTCGGCAGGTCTACGGCTGCGGACCGACGGAGTACAGGAGAAAGGCAAGGAGAGCGGGAGCGGTGTAGCGGGAAAAGCCCCTCAGGCCGGTTTCGCGGCCGAAGGGGGCTTTGGCACATTGCCGCTGTTACCAATAAAAAATACCGCTGTCAATTTCCTGACAGCGGTATTTTTATAAACCGATATTAGCCGTTATTCACGCGGTTCTTGATTTCATCAACAACCTTGGCGATGAAGGCATCCAGCTCCATCGTCGTGGTCTCGCCCTTGCGGTCGCGGACGCTGATGTTGTTGGCCTCGACTTCCTTCGCGCCCAGAACCAGCATATACGGTACGCGGTCGACCTGCTGGGCCTGGCGGATCTTGTAGCCAATCTTCTCGTTGGACTCATCCAGCACAACGCGGACACCGGCGGCCTGCAGCTTGGCGGCCACGTCCTTGGCGTAGTCCAGCGTCTTTTCGCTGACCGGCAGCACCTTGACCTGCGTCGGGGCCAGCCAGGTCGGGAAACGGCCCTTCGTCTCCTCGATCAGGTAGGCCATGAAACGGTCAAGAGAGCCGAGGATGGCGCGGTGCAGCACGACGGGGGTCTTTTCGCTGCCGTCCTTGTCCACATAGGTCAGGTGGAACTTGGCGGGCAGGCAGAAGTCCAGCTGGCAGGTGGACAGCGTGTACTCGGCACCGACGGCGGGCTTGACGTTGACGTCCAGCTTCGGGCCGTAGAACGCGGCCTCGCCGATCTCCTCGGTGAAGTGGATGCCCAGCTCGGTCAGGACCTCGCGCAGGGCGTTCTCGGCGTGGTTCCACATAGCATCGTCGTCATGGTATTTCTTCTTGTCAGCGGGGTCACGCAGGGACAGAACACAGCGATAATCCGTGATGTTGAAGTCCTTGTAGACGTCGAAAATCAGGGCGCAGACGTTGGCAACTTCGCTCTTGATCTGCTCGGGCGTGCAGAACAGGTGGGCGTCGTTCTGGCAGAAGTGGCGGCCGCGCTCGATGCCCTTCAGCGTGCCGGAGGACTCATAGCGGAAGTCGTGGGCAATCTCGCCGATGCGGATAGGCAGCTGGCGGTAGCTGTGGGGCTGGTTGGCGTAAATCATCATGTGATGGGGGCAGTTCATGGGGCGTAGCACGTAGCTCTCGCCCTCCATCTCCATGGCGGGGAACATATTCTCGCGGTAGTGATCCCAGTGACCGGAGGTCTTGTACAGGTTCACCGTGCCGATGCAGGGGGTCATGACGTGCAGGTAGCCGCGCTCGCGCTCCTTGCCCTTGATATAATCTTCCAACTGCTGCCAGACGGTGTAACCGTTGGGCAGGAACATCGGCAGGCCGCGGCCGACGAGGTCGTCGGTCATGAACAGGCGCATTTCCTTGCCGATCTTGCGGTGGTCGCGCTCACGGGCCTCCTGCTGCTGCTTCTCCCAGGCATCCAGCTCCTCCTGATTGCGGAAGGCCACGCCGTTGATGCGGGTCAGCATCTTGTTCTCTTTGTCGTTCTTCCAGTACGCGCCGGACTGCTGGGTGATTTTAAAAGCCTTCAGCGCCTTGGTGTAGGTCAGGTGGGGTCCGATGCACATATCAACGTACTCGCCCTGCTGGTAGAAGCTGAACTCGGTCTCGTCGGCCAGATCGGCCATATGCTCGATCTTGTAGTGCTCCTGGCGCTCCTCCATCAGCTTGACAGCCTCGTCGCGGGGCAGGATGAACGGCTTGATGGGAAGATTCTCTTTGCAGATTTTCTTCATCTCTTTTTCGATGGCGGCCAGGTCCTCGTCGGTCAGCTTGGTGTCGCCAAGGTCGACGTCATAGTAGAAGCCGTTCTCGGTGGCGGGGCCGAAGGCAAAGTCCGCCTGCGGGTAGAGGCGCTTGATGGCCTGGGCCATGATATGGGCAGCCGTGTGGCGCAGAACGTGCAGTTCTTCTTCCTGCGGACACTCGGCGACGGTGCCGTCCTTGTAGATGATCTTCATGATTGTACGCTCCTTTTGCATTTGTGCAATAAAAAACGCTCCATCCCTCACATTCAAAAAGGGATGAAGCGGTAAGCTCCACGGTTCCACCCAAATTGCGCTTATATAAGGTAAGCGCCGCTCGTGTCGGCTGTAACGGGCCGTACCCGGCGGGGGTTCGCCCCCGCGCTCGGCAGTGGTAAGGCTGCGGGCCGCTGCAAGACCGCTTGCACCACGCAACGTTTGCTGCGGCGGTCGTCTCTGATACAGGACCCTGCATCCCGGTTGTCTGCCTCATGGCTTTGTACAGGATGAAGTTAAGTTATTTATAGCACAAGTGCGGCTTTAAGTCAAGTAGAAAAATTTGGAATGTTGAGGCTGTAGGGGCCGCACATGTGCGGCCCGCAACGTAAAGGCAAGCAGGCGTCTGTCATAAAGCTGCGGGCCGGGCATGCCCGGCCCCTACATTTGTACCTCCGCCAGATTGCACAAAAAACTTTCCACTCCCCTGCTCTGCCCATGTAAAACGCCGAAGTTATTAAATATACATTGACTTTACATATTTATGCAGTTATACTGTATACATCAACCAAGTGAGGGCTTGGGAAGGTACAAACATTTGAGATACAATGAATCGAGGAGATCATCATGAAAAAAATCACTGCTCTGATGCTCAGCTCCGCTATGATGCTGAGCCTGGCCGCCTGCGGCGGTTCCGCTTCTACCGATACTGCCTCCTCCGAGGCTGCATCTTCTGAGGCTGTTTCCAGCGAGGCCGCTTCCACCGAGGAAGCTGCTTCCTCCGACGCTGCCGAACTGACCACCGTCACCGCCGGCAAGCTGACGATGTCCACCAACGCCGCCTTCCCCCCGTATGAGATGACCACCGACAGCGGTGACTTTGAGGGCATCGATGTTGAGGTCGCCGGTGCTATTGCTGGGAAGCTCGGCCTGGAGCTGCAGGTCGATGACATGGACTTTGACGCCGCCCTGCTGGCTGCCCAGAACGGCAAGAGCGACATCGTCATGGCCGGTGTCACCGTCACCGACGAGCGCCAGAAGGTCATGGACTTCTCCGACACCTACGCCGAGGGCATCCAGTCCATCATCGTGCCCGAGGATTCCGACATTGCCTCTGCTGACGATCTGACAGGCAAGGCCATCGGCACCCAGCGCGGCACTACCGGTTACATCTACTGCACCGACGACTTCGGTGAGGACAACGTCATCGCCTACGACGACGGTCTGACCGCTGTGCAGGCCCTGAACAACGGTCAGGTCGACGCCGTCGTTATCGACAACGCCCCGGCCAAGTCCTTCGTGGAGGCTAACCCCGGCCTGAAGATCCTGGACACCGCTTACGCCCAGGAAGACTATGCCATCGGCGTTGCCAAGGGCAACACCGCTCTGCTGGACGCCATCAACAGCGCCCTGGAAGAGCTGCAGGCTGACGGCACCCTGCAGGCCATCGTGGACAAGTACATCACCGCTGAATAAGCGCTTTTGTATCGCACAGAAAGGCACGCCGGGCCCCGGCGCGCTTTTCTTTTATTTAGTGTGATTTTTCCCGGAAATATGGTATAATACAAATATCGCGCTGTAGGGGCCGCATATATGCGGCCCGCAACCTTCCCGCAGGCAAGAGTTTGCCGGAAAGCCGCGGGCCGGGCATGCCCGGCCCCTACAGGTGTGCTGAATTCAAACAGAAAGAAAGGTTGTGTTGCGGATGGAAGCACAGTTTGAAGCGCTCTCTGAGCTGGCAAAAAGCGGCGAGAAGCTGAACTTCGGGCAGGACTTCTTCGTAAAATTCTACCAGGCATTTCTCTACTCGGACCGCTGGCAGCAGTACATCAAGGGCGTGGGCACCACCCTGCTGGTCACGGCCATTGCGCTGGTGCTGGGCGTGCTGCTGGGGGCCATCGTGGCTATGATCCGCGTGGGCCACGCCCAGCAGAAACCCCACCACCGCAACCCCATCCTTGGCGTGCTGAACGCTGTGTGCAAGGTGTATGTCACGGTCATCCGCGGCACGCCTATGATGGTGCAGCTGCTCATCATGAGCATGGTCATCTTCGCCAGCAGCCGCAACTTTACGATGGTCGGTGCGCTGGCGCTGGGTATCAACTCCGGCGCGTATGTCTCCGAAATCATTCGCGGCGGCCTGATGGCCGTTGACCCCGGCCAGATGGAAGCCGGCCGCAGCCTGGGTCTTAACTACATGACCACGATGTTTGAGATCATCATTCCCCAGGCCATCCGCTCCATCCTGCCGTCCCTGGGCAACGAGTTCATCATGCTGCTGAAGGACTCTTCCCTGATTACCGTCATCGGCGGCAAAGAGCTGTTGTACGCGGCCCAGGGCATCATGAACCGTACCTATGAGCCTATGTTCCCGCTGCTGGGCGTTGCGGCTGTGTACCTGGTGCTGGTCATGCTGTTTAGCGCATTGCTGGCAAAATTTGAGAGGAGGCTGGCGCAAAGTGATCGACGTTAAAGGACTGAAAAAGAACTACGGCGGCCTGCAAGTCTTGAAAGGCGTAGATTTGACCATCAACAAGGGTGACTGCGTTGTATTGGTCGGCCCCTCCGGCTGCGGCAAATCCACGTTCCTGCGCTGTTTGAACCGGCTGGAAGAGCCGGATGGCGGCCACATCATCTTCAACGGCAAGGAAGTCACCGATCACGACATTGACCATGTGCGCCAGAAGATGGGCATGGTGTTCCAGCATTTCAACCTTTTCCCCCACCTGACGGTGAAGAAGAACATCACGCTGGCCCCGGTGCGTCTGGGGCTGATGAAGCAGCCCGAGGCCGACGCCAAGGCCATGGAGCTGCTGGAGCGCATCGGTCTGGCCGATAAGGCGGACACCTACCCCAACATGCTGTCCGGCGGCCAGAAACAGCGCATCGCCATCGTGCGTGCGCTGGCCATGAACCCCGACGTGCTGCTGTTTGACGAGCCGACCTCCGCCCTTGACCCCGAGATGGTCGGCGAGGTTTTGGAACTGATGAAGGAGCTTGCCCGCGGCGGCATGACGATGGTCTGCGTCACCCACGAAATGGGCTTTGCCCGCGAGGTGGCGAACCGAATTATCTTTATTGATGAGGGCGTCGTCAAGGTCGACAAACCCCCGAAGGAGTTCTTCGCCAACCCCGAAAACGAGCGCTTGAAAGCATTCTTGTCGAAGGTGCTGTAATTGCATAGAAAAAGCGGTCTGCCGATAGATTTTCGGCAGGCCGCTTTTCGCTTTTATTATGTTGAGTTGTAGGGGCCGCATATGTGCGGCCCGCAGCCTTCCGGGAAACGCCCATTGCCTTTCACGACCGGGCCGGGTATGCCCGGCCTCTACTATTATTATAAACGCTTTGGCAAGTTGATTCTTTGCGCATAATGTGGTAAAATAGCACTATTACTATGGATAATTGTGCGACTACGACTTTACACATAAGGAACAGGTATTTTTATGGCTGAAAATCTGCAAACCACCCGCCCGGCCGAGGAGGGCTGGACCACCGTTATACGGCCCAAAACAGGCTGGTTCGATATTGATTTGAACGAGCTGTGGCGCTACCGCGACCTCATCACGATGTTTGTCAAGCGCAACTTTACCGTGCTGTACAAACAGACGATTCTAGGCCCGGCGTGGATCATTCTGAATCCGCTTATCACCACTATCATCTTCAATGTTGTGTTCGGCGGCATGGCCAATATGCCCACCGACGGCGTACCCGGCTTTTTGTTCTACATGGCGGGCAACACGGTCTGGACGTTTTTCGCCAACTGCGTCAACAACACGGCCAATACGTTTGTAACAAACTCGCAGGTGTTCGGCAAGGTCTACTTCCCCCGCCTGACCATGCCCATCAGCCAGGTGCTGACAAGCCTTATCAACTTTGGCATCCAGGCGGCCATGTACCTGATTTTCTGGGGCTATTTCTTCGCCACGGGCAGCGGCATCACCTTTACGCTGTGGGCGCTGGCGATTCCCTTCGTCATGCTGGAAGTCATGCTGCTGGGCCTCGGCGTCGGCATCATCGTTTCCTCTTTAACGACGAAATATCGCGATTTGGCCATCGCCGTGGGCTTCGGCGTGCAGCTTTGGATGTACGCTTCCCCGGTCGTCTACCCGCTGTCGATGCTGGACAATTCCCCGCGTCTGAAAGTGCTGGTCCAGCTAAACCCCATGACGTCGCCCATCGAGATTTTCCGCATGGCGACCTTAGGCACCGGCACGGTCACGGTGTTTGGCATCGTGTACAGTCTGATTTTTACCGCCGCGGCGCTGGTTTTGGGCGTCGTGCTGTTCAGCCGCATTGAAAAAACGTTTATGGACACGGTGTAAGAAAGGGGCGCTTGAATTATGTCTGCAACAGAAAAACGCCCGGTCATCGAAGTTTCGGGGCTGAAAAAACAGTACAAGCTCGGCCAGATCGGCGGCGGCACGCTGACGCATGACCTGCAAAGCTGGTGGGCCCGCGTGCGCGGGAAGGAGGACCCGAACACCGTCATCGGCACCGACCAGCGGCTGTTTGGGCAAACCTTTATGGCACTGAACGGCGTTGACCTGACCGTCTACCAGGGCGAGGCGCTGGGCATCATCGGCCGCAACGGCGCGGGCAAATCTACGCTGTTAAAGCTACTCTCCCGCATCACGGCTCCCACCGAGGGCGAAATCAAAATCCGCGGCCGCGTGGCGTCGATGCTGGAAGTCGGCACCGGCTTCAACAACGAAATGACAGGCCGCGAGAACATCTATATGAACGGCGCAATTCTCGGCATGACCCGCGCCGAAATCGATGCAAAACTGCCGCAGATCATCGAATTTTCCGAGTGCGGCGATTTTATTGACACCCCCGTCAAGCGCTACTCCAGCGGTATGTTCGTGAAACTTGCCTTTGCCGTGGCCGCGCACCTCGACAGTGAAATTATGGTCATGGACGAGGTGCTGGCCGTCGGCGACATGAAATTCCAGCAGAAATGCTTAGGAAAAATGAGCGACGTTGCCAACCAGGACGGCCGCACGGTGCTGTATGTCAGCCACAATATGTCAACGATCCGTCAGCTTTGCACCCGCTGCGTCGTGCTGGACAAGGGCAAGGTCATCTTTGACGGCGACGTCGAGCAGGCTATCGCGGTCTACATGGACACCACCGACGTCAACGTCGTCCACTACGATTTGGCCGATGTGGCCCGCATGACCGGCAGCGCCGGCAAGCGGTTCCGGTTGGAAACGCTGGACTTCGTCGGGAAAGAATCGAGCGTCTTTGCCGACACCGAGAAGATGCGCGTGAAAATCACCTGGCGCGTGTCGGAGCCGTTCGCGGGCATCCACATGAAGATGAACCTCCACGCGCGGGACTCGACGCCGGTGGGCATCACCCACCCGGTGAATCTCGGCCCTGCCGAGCCGGGCAAGGTCTACACCTCGGTGTTTGAGTTTGACCCGAGCCTGCTGGGCGAGGGACAGTATTTCTTCTACCTGGATATTTTTGACGGCGCACTGGCTCATGCGGTCTGTCTGGACAAGCCTGTGACCGAGTTTGCCTTTGAAGTGACCAACAGCGACCTGACGATGCCCGAGTGGGCGTCCGGCTGGGGGCGTATCCACTTCCCGCCGGTCAAGCTGGTGCAGGAGTAAGCCATGAAACCGAATTTGTACATCTGCCACACGGCCTATCAGGTTTTGGTAGACCTGCTGCGGGCCGGGCGCTGCGCCTGTGAAAATGGACCCCACACGATGGTGCTTTCCGCATCCGTGCCCGACACCGCCGCGCTGGCGGCCCGGCTGGACGCGGCCGGCGTTGTTAAGACAGTCATTGTGGACGAGACAAAGTGGCCCGGCACAGTGACAGGCCCCTTTGCCCACCAGCGTGCGGCGCGGGCGTTTGAGAAGCTGTGCGGCTGGAAATTTGACCGCGCAGCGTATGAAAACGTGTATATCCACAACGATTGGAGCGTGCTGGGCCGCTATATGCAGGACTGCCGCGCCGGGTATATCTTGTGTGAAGACACGTTCGGCAGCACCCTTGGCCCCGACCAGCATCTTGTGACCGACCAGCGCGCGGCGGCCGATTTTGCCGCGAAACAGCGCGGAAAAGGCTACCTCTACTGGGGCGACAGCCCATGGTGCGTGCGCATCGAGAGCGAGGACGCCGCGAGGTGTACGCTGTTCCCCGCTGCGCGCATGGTGACGGACAGCAAGGCCATACTGTTGGAGAGCCTGACCGATGCCGAAAAAGCGCTGGTGTGCCGCATATTTTTGACCCAGCCCCTGCCCGAAAAGGCCGACGGCGCAACGCTTTTGCTGCCCCGCAGCTTTGTGGCGGACGGACTGATGACCCAAGGACAGCAGGACGCGATGTTCAAGGCGGTAGCGGAAAAATATGCCGTTGGGCCGCTGTTTATCAAGACCCACCCCCGGGACACGACGGACTATAAAGCCCTGTTCCCTGACGCTACCGTGTTGGAGCGCACGATGCCCAGCGAGGTGCTGAACTTCTGTCTGCCCTTCCATTTTGCCCGCGCCGTGACCGTGCAGAGCTTTGTTTTGCGCGGGTTCACCGCGGCGGATGAAAAAATCCACCTGACGCTGGACGAGGCGAGGGCGCTGGTGTGAAGGGTTGCAACTGTAGGGGCGGGACATGTCCCGCCCTCAACCTGATCGTAATAGAGCGCTTTCCGTAAAGCTGTGGGCCGGGCATGCCCGGCCCCTACATGCGTGGTTCATTTTATATATAAGCCAAATATGCGAGGTATAATACCATGAAAACAATCGCCGTTATCCCCGCGCGTTACGCCAGTACCCGGATGCCGGGCAAGCCGCTGGCGGATGTGCTGGGCAAACCGATGATCTACTGGGTCTACCAGGCCGCCAAGGCCTGCCCGAAGCTGGACGATGTGCTTATTGCCACCGACGACGAGCGCATTGCCGACGCCTGCAAAGCCTACGATATGCGCTACTTGATGACCAGCCCTGACCACGATACCCCCACCGGGCGCATCTGGGAGGTCAGCACCGTGGAGAATGCAGACCTCTACTTGCAGCTGATGGGCGACGAACCGCTGGTCAACCCGGCCGCGTTTGACCTGATCCTGCCCAGCACCCTGCCCGAGGATCCTTATTATGTCGCCGTACTGACCAATATTATGGAACACCCGGCGGATGTCATCGATTTCTCCAATCAAAAGGTCGTGACGAACGCCGCGCGGGAGATCCTGCTGATTTCCCGCAGCCCCATCCCCTACCCCAAAGGCACGCTGGATTTTGAGTACGAGAAAGTCACCGGCATTCAGCTGTACAGCAAGCAGGCGCTGAAATTCTACCACGAGACGCCGAAATCCATCCTGGAAAAGGCCGAGGAAAACGACATGATGCGCTTTATCGAGAACGGCCACAAGGTACACGCCATCGTCAGCCCTTACAAGACGGTCAGTGTGGATACGCCTAAAGATTTGGCGCTGGTAAATGAAATTTTGAAGGAGAAGCAGCATGGCTGATATCAAACTGCTGGACTGCACCCTGCGCGACGGCGGCTATGTCAACAGCTGGCAGTGGGGCTTCGGCTCTGCGAGGCGCATCATCCAGACGCTGACCCGCGCGGGCGTGGACGTCGTCGAGGTGGGCTTTCTGCGCAATGTGGACGGCTACGACCCCGACGTGACGGTCTGCAACACCATCGAGGAGCTGAACCGCCTGCTGCCCGACGAGAGCCAGCGCGGCCACACGATGTATTCCGGCATGGCGATGCGCTCGAACTACGATATCTCGAAGCTGTCCCCCTACGACGGCCACGGCATCGAAATTATCCGCATCACCGCCCATGACTACGACATTAAAGACGGCATGGACTTTGCCCGCCGCATCAAAGAACTGGGTTACAAAGTCTCCATCAACCCCATCAACATCATGGGGTACAGCGACAAAGACCTGCTCTGGATCTTTGAGCAGGTCAACGAGATCCACCCCTGGCAGTTCTCCATCGTGGATACCTTCGGCAGTATGCGCCGCCGTGACCTGGAGCGCATTGTCAGCATGGCCGACCACAACCTGGCCCCGGATATCCGGCTGGCGCTGCACCTGCATGAGAATATGGCCCTGAGCTTCTGTCTGGCACAGGAGTTCTTGGACAAGCATCTGCGCCGCGACCTGGCCGTGGACGGCAGCCTGATGGGCATGGGGCGCATCCCCGGCAACCTGCCCATTGAGCTGATCGCCGACTATATGAACGAGTATTTCGGCGGCCACTACAACATTGATGACTTGATGGACGCCATCCAGGACCACATTGCGCCCATCAAGGGCGAGTGCGCCTGGGGCTACACCCCGGCCTACTTCCTGTCGGCCAAGTTCAATCTGCATCGTAACTATGCCGAACATTATCTCGGCAAGGGCGACTTGACGAACCGCGACATCAACCACATCCTGGCGGCCATCGCGCCGGACAAAAAGACTGTGTTTGACGCCGCCTACGCTGATACGCTCTACACCGAGTACAAGAACCGCCGCACCGACGACACTGCCGCGCTGGCTGCCTTGCAGGCCGCCTTTGCGGGGAAAACCGTGCGGGTGCTGGCCCCCGGCGCAAGCCTTGCCACCGAGGCAGGCCGTGCGGCCGTGGCGGCGGCACAGGCTGACGTGACCGTCTCGGCCAACTTTGTGCCGGAGTTTGTCAAGCCGGACTATGCGTTCTTCACCAACGCCAAGCGCTTTGATGAGGACGCCGCCTACCCCTGCCCGCTGATTTTGACGAGCAACCTGCGCGCTGACAAGGGCGCGGCGGTCGTCAACTATGACCGCCTCTCCGCCACCGACGCCCAGGGCGGCAACAGCGTTTTGATGCTGCTGCGGCTGCTGCGGCTCTGCGGCGCGGCTAAGGTGCTGCTGGCCGGTGCCGACGGCTACAAGGCGGGCACGGCGGCCTACGCTGACGCCGGGCTGCACACCCACACCGGGCGCGGCGCGGCCTACAACGCCCAGATGGCGGGGGCCATCCGCGCGGCGGGCCTGCCGGTGGCGTTCATCACCCCCAGCGAGTACGAGAGGGCCTGACCATGATACGATTGCTGGTGCTGGATGTGGACGGCACAATGACCGACGGCGGTGTCTACTACGACGCCACCGGCAACGAGACGAAGAAGTTCGCCATCAAAGACGGCGCCGGGCTGGTGCTGGCCCGCACGGCGGGCATCCGGGTGATGATCTGCACCGGGCGCGAGTGTGAGGCTGTGCGCCGCCGTGCTGCGGATTTGAAAATCACCGACGTATACCAAAACGTAGGCAAAAAGGCGGCGTTCCTGCGCGGTTTTATGGCCGAGAACCACTACGCGCGGGAAGAAGTCGCCTACTGCGGCGACGATTTGAATGACCTGGCGGCCATGGCGCTGTGCGGTTTTGTGGCCTGCCCGGCGGACGCCGCTGCGGAGGTGAAAGCCCGCGCCGATTACATCTGCCCCCAGCGCGGCGGCGAGGGTGCCGTGCGCGGTGCCGTGGAGAAGATTCTGCGCGGGGACGGACGATGGAAGGACGCCGTGAAAAAGGCGTTTGATGTTGAGCTATAATTGGGAGAACCCATGAAACAACAATGGAAAAACCATAAACCCCTGCTGGCCGCTTTGGCGACGCTGGTCGTGCTGCTGGCGGGCGTGGTGCTCATCTGGCTGGCGCAGGTGCGCCCCAACGTGGGCAAGGGCCGCAGCGAGATCATCACCGATTTCCTGCGTGCGGAGCTGATCCATGACGGCGAGACCGCCGAGCAGGTGTTTACCTACGACAAGGATATTTTGACGATAGGCCTTGAATTTTACCTGCCGGGCGCACAGCCCAGCGGCGAGCTGGATGTGGTGCTCTATGATGCCGACACCGGCGAGGAGTTGGCCCGCTCGGTGGGGACGATGGACTATATCGTGCCTGACCAGTACACGACGCTGGGTCTGGACCCCGCCGTGACCGGGCAGGAGGGCCGCCGCTACCGGTTGACCGTGACGCCCCACTACACGACCGACGCGATTCTGGCCGTTGGCCACAGCGACGGCGTGGCGCTTTGGAAAGAGCAGATGTCGGTGGCTGACCGCGCCGTGGACGGCACGATGGCCATGCAGATCACCTACCAGCGCATCGGCGGCTACCTGACCCGGTTCTTCCTGGTCGTGGGCGGCTTTGCGGCGCTGCTGGCGGCATTTGCCGTGTGGGCAGTGCTGAGCAAAAAACTGGCGCTGCACCGTCTTGTATTTGTTCTGGTGCTGGGCTTTGGGCTGCTGTACAGCTTTGTGCTGCCTCCCTACGCCGCGCCGGACGAAAAATACCACATCAACCAGAGCTTCACCCTCGCCTGCCGCTGGGCCAACGATTTGTCCCGCGATGAATGGCGGATGGGCAAAGTGCCCACGACGACCTCCTTCCGCCGCGTAGGCGACGAGGACGCCGATTTGCAGGACGAGAACACGACGGTCTTTACCTGGGAGGAGTTTACCTCCGAGCTGTTCACGACGACGGACCAGCCATTTGACAGCCACCAGGAGTACAACGAACTGCAGACCGACCAGAACCCGCTTTTGTATGTGGTCAGTGCGGCGGCGGTGTTCCTGGCGTATGTGCTGCACCTGGGGTTTGCCCCGGCGCTGTTCCTGGGGCGGCTGGCAAACCTGCTGCTGTTTGCGGCGCTGGCGGCGCTGGCCGTGAAGGCCGCGCCGTTTGGCAAGCGGGTGTTCACCGTGGCGGCGCTGCTGCCCATGACGCTGCACCTGGCGGCCAGCTTCAGCCGCGATGCCCCGCTGCTGGGGCTGTGCTTCGCCTTTACGGCGCTGCTGCTGGATGCGGCCTTCGGCCCCGAAAAGCAGAAGGCTCTCTCCCCTGCCCGGCTGGCGCTGCTGCTGGGTTGTGGTGTGCTGCTGGCCCCCGGCAAGCTTGTTTACCTGCCGCTGGCCGCGCTGTTGCTGGTGGTGCCCGCAGCCCGGCTGGGCCGCCACGCCAAAGCAAAAAAGTGCGGCTACCTGGCCGTCTGCCTGGCGCTGGCCCTGCTGCTGAACACCGGCCTGCTGGCCGACACGCTGCACAGCGGCGCAGGAGAGCAGACGGAGACGAGCGAGACAACAGAGACGACCGCCGAGGCAACAAATATTGAAGACACCGACCGCACGCCAAAGGGCCGCCCGGAGGAACGCGACGCAGATTACGAGGTAGAGATCTGTACGGTAAACACAACGGAAAACTTCCTGCGTCGGCTGTACTATTTTATTGATAATACGCGGGATCCCGCCCAAAGCGAACTGGACTTCTGGGTGCAGGCTCTCAATGACGGTGATGTTACCCCTGCTGTGCTGGAGCAGAGCTTCTTCCTTTCGCCGGAGCATATCAATGAATACAATGATATCTCCGACTTTTATTGGAACGTGTGCAGCGCCCTACTGGGCACCAATGTCAGCTATGGCAACGAGGATGCCTTCTACCCCTACTTTGAACAGGGCGGCCCGGTGCTGGCCTATAAGCAGCTGCTGGGGCTGGACGGCACCCAGACTTACTTTGCCGAGCTGGGGCTGGAAGTCGGCTCAATGGATGACCGCATCCCGCTGGACCGCGCCGAACTGGCAAAAGAGGTCGAGGCCGCTCGCGCGACCCGCAGTACCCAGAGCACGGCGGATGAGGCCGACAAGACTACCTATACGCCCGGGTACATCCTGCGGCATCCCGTGGCCACTGTCATGCTGTTTGTGCGCAGCGCCGTGGAAAACGGCGACCACTATATCCGCACGCTGGTGGGCGGCAGTTTAAGCTACTACACCGTGGATCTGGCCTGGGGCTGGGTCGTGGTGCTGTACCTGCTGCTGGCCTATGCGGCCCTGCCGGTGCAGGGCGCGGCGCTGGCCCCCTGTGGCAAAGCCCGCGGCTGGTGCTGCGCGGCGACAGTGGTCAGCTGCCTGCTGGCTGTGGCTGGCTGCCTGCTGTGGACGCCCACCCATTACGAGACACTGTACGGTCTGCAGGGGCGGTATTTCCTGCCGGTTCTGCCGCTGCTGCTCCTGACCTGCCTGCCCCGCCGCCTGGCCGCCGTGCCCGACGAGGATACGGCGCAGTCCCACCTGACTCTGGCCCTGGCGCTGGTGCAGGCGGGCGTTGTGGTCAATATCATGCTGGCAGTGATTGCACGATAAAAAGGCTTACACTATGGTTATTTGCTTCTTCTCCACCCAATACCTCCCCACTCCCGGCGGGGTCGAGCGGTATACCTGGAATCTGGCGCGGCGGTGCGTCGCGGCGGGGCACCGGGCGCTCGTGGTCGCGGCGTCGCTGCCGGGCCTGCCCGCGCGGGAGACCGGCCCCGACGGTATCGAAATTTTTCGCCTGCCGTCGTACCCTGTCATGGGCGGGCGGTTCCCGGTGCTGCATCCCTTCGTTGACGCTGGTGACCTGTGGGCGCAGGGCATCGACTTTGCGGTCATCCAGACCCGGATGTACCCCCAAAGCGTCTGGGCAGCCCGCCAGTGCAAGCGGCGGGGCATCCCGGCGCTGGTCATCGACCACTCTACCGGCTATATGATGCACGGCGGGCTGGCCGGGGCGCTGGGCAAAGCCTATGAGCACGCCGCCTGCGGCTGTATCCGCCGCTGTGGATTCCCCTTCTACGGCGTTTCGGGGGACGTCTGCCGCTGGCTGCAGACCTTCGGCATCGCAGCGGCGGGCCGCCTGCCCAACGCTGTTGATCCGGATGAGCTGGACAAACTGGCCCGCGCCGAGAACGCCGTAGACTGGCGCACCAAGCTGAATGTGCCCGCGGGCGGCAAGCTCATCGCCTTTGTCGGGCGACTCATCCCCGAAAAAGGCGCACTGCGCCTTGCCAACGCCGTGCAGGCCATCCCCGGTTGTGTGCTGGCCGTGGCTGGCACCGGCCCGGAGGAACCGTCTCTCGCCGCGCTGGGCGGCCCCATCCACGTGCTGGGTGCGCTGCCGCATGAGCAAATCGTCCAGCTGCTGGCCCAGGCGGACGCCTACTGCCTGCCGACGGAATACGCCGAGGGCTTCCCTACCACCCTTTTGGAGGCTGCGGCCTGCCGCTGCCCCATCGTGACGACCCGCACGGCGGGCACCGGGGAGCTGCTGCCCGGGGGCGATTACGCAGTCTTTCTGGCTGACGCATCCACCCAAACCATCCGCGCCGGGCTGGATACCCTGATGGCGGATCCTGCTGCGGCGGCCGCCCGGGCCGAAAAAGCCCACGAAAACCTTTGCAGCCACTTTACATGGCAGGCTGTGTTTGCTACAATGATGGAAATTGTAAATGCAGCCAAAAGGAGCTAAGATGTCAAAACTACTCATCGTCATCCCCGCCCATAACGAGGAAGCCAACATCGTGCAGGTCGTGGAGGAACTGACCCGCGACTATCCCCAGTATGATTACGTGGTTGTCAACGATGGCAGCCGCGACAAAACGGCGGCCATCTGCCGCGCCCACAGCTATCGCCTCATCGATCTGCCGGTCAACCTGGGGCTGGCGGGCGCGTTCCAGACCGGGCTGCGCTTTGCCGCCGAAAATGACTACGACTGCGCCATGCAGATGGACGCCGACGGCCAGCATAAGCCGGAATATATCGAAGCTATGATGAAAGAACTGGAAGCAGGCAGCGATATCGTCATTGGCAGCCGCTTTTTGACCGTGAAAAAGCCCAAGACGCTGCGGATGCTGGGCAGCTACATCATCAGCTGGTCCATCCGGCTGACGACGGGCCGCGCCATCTGCGACCCGACGAGCGGGATGCGGATGTTCAACCGCGCTATGGTCGAGGAATTTGCCCAGAACCTCAACTACGGCCCCGAACCGGACACCATCAGCTACCTGATCAAAAACGGCGCGACCGTCAAGGAAGTGCAGGTGGAAATGGGCGAACGCATGGCGGGCCAGAGCTACCTGACCTTCTGGCGTAGTGTGCAGTATATGGTCAAAATGTCCATCTCGATTTTGCTGATCCAGTGGTTCCGCAAGCGGGACACCGAGACCCCCTACCCCGAAAGGAGCCTGTGAAATGTTCGATCAAACGCTCATTCGCATCTGCCTGATCCTGGGCAGCTTCATCACGGCGGGGTATATCCTGCGGCGCGTGCGGCAGGCAAAAGTCCAGATCGAGGATACGATCTTCTGGCTGCTGTTCAGTGCGGCGCTGCTGATTCTGGCCATCTTCCCAGGCATTGCCTACTGGGCCGCCAACCTGCTGGGCTTCATGAGCCCCATCAACTTCGTCTACGTCGTCATCATCTTCCTGCTGCTGGCTAAGCAGTTTTTCATGTCCATCAAATTGAGCCAGCTGGACAGCAAGGTGCGCATCCTGACCGAGCAGGTCGCGCTGAACGAGGAAAAAGTGGAGCGGGACAAGCTGGACCTGTAAAGGCTTCCCCCAGGGGGAAAGGTATTTGCAATAAAAATTTGTATTCCGGCAAAATCTATGCTATAATATAGTATTGACTAAACAGAAAGAAGGTTTCAGATATGGCATATACCCCGAAACTGACCTATAAGGGCCGCCCGCTGGTGCGCTGCGGCAACGATATCTACTACGGCTCAATGAAAGATCCGTTCGTCGTTTATCTGCAGGTGCTCTCCACCAAGAAGGAAAACGGCGTCGACGTAGCCGATAAGGTGCACATCGTCCTGCTCTCCACCGATGAGACGAAGCCCCTGCCCGAGCGCATTGCCCGCCAGGCCAACAAGGTGGGCCTGTACAACGCGCTCTCCTTCGGCGATATCATGCTGCAGGGCGCATTGCAGAAAAAGTAAGAAATGGCTGAATCAAAAAACTGCCTGTCTCCGCATTTAGGAGACAGGCAGTTTTTTTAATAGATCGGCCAGCCGTATAGAAATTGCATTGTGTAGATAACGCTTACGATAACCTGCGTTACCAATACACCCTTTGTGAGCCGTGGGCGGCCCTGCAAAAGCAGCGCCAAGGCAATGGGCAGACAGAACAGCCCCACCGCGTACCGCGGGGCGCTGATCAGCCAGGTGGCACCCATCGTTACGGCAAAATAGGCAAGACCGAAGCCGAGCCAGTGCGCCGGAAGGCGGCGCACCGTGGCAGACAGCAGTGCCAAAATTGTCAACAGGCAGAGCACCGCGGTCAGGCATAGCGCAAGGGCGCTTTTGGGGCTGCTGTCCCACCACTGCGCCATGTAGTCCAGGTGGTAGCGCACAGTATTGGTGAACAGCCCCAGCTTCTGGTTCCAGTTGTCCCATTGGTATATCTGGTACTGGTTCCACCGCCCATATACGAGGTAGTTCAGCAGAAAATAAAGGCCAAGTCCGGCAGCCGGGGACAACATAGCAAGCAAGGACGGTATTGTGGGCCGCGTACCGCGCCGCCACCGCATAAAGAGATACAGGCCGGTCAGCCCCAAAAGCAGACCGCCGGGGGCACGGCACAGACCGGCAAGAACCCCTAGCGAGGCACAGCGCCACCATTGTTCACGTTCCAGCGTCAGCACATACCGCACCGTAAGCAGCAGGAACAAGCTCTCTGTCATGGGCACTGCAAAAAACACGGACGCCGGGCTGGCCAATAGAAGCGCCAGCGACAATGCGGCTGTCTGCTCGCCCCAACGGCGGGCGATTACTGTGTAGAAGGATGCTGTGGCCGCTGCAAAGAGCGGCAACTGCACTGCAAAACCCAGCCAGAAAGCGTCGATGCGGGTCACGAAGTGGAGAATGTGCAGCAGCGCAGGATACAGAGGGAAAAACACGATTTGGAGATACTGCTCCGGGAAAGCCTCCTGCGTGCCGTAGCCATAGATGGAAAGGTCAAGGTAGTGCCGAGAATCGGTATTGCCGTAAAACTGCCATTCTATCGCCTGGCGAAAATCAGCCTCGGGATAGTTTATATGGGCCGTGACGGCAAAAATCAGATGAAGGACAAGGATAAAGGCGGCCCCGGCAATGGCGGCCCAGCATCTGCTGCGCGACGAAGGCTCCGTATAGTGCGGGGCGGGCTCCGGTGAAAAGACGCGCCTTATGCACCACACGGCAGACCAGAGAAACAGCAAAGCGGCTGCCAGGGATGAGGCTGTTTTGACTGGTTCAGGCATTTGAAATTCTCCTGATTTCAGCATAAAAGGCTCGGTGCTTATCCACCGAGCCTTTTGGCATACTTTAAAAATTACTGATCCTGCTTGTCGGTCTCCTCGGCGGAGTCCTCCTCGGTGCCTTCCAGCTCAACGTCGAAGGTCGCGCCGCAGTGGGGGCAGACCAGGTCACCCTCGGGATCCATCAGGGTCTCCTCGTCCAGGGTGGAGATCTGGCCGCAGTTCGGGCAGGTCACCTCGTACATGGTGCTGTCATCGTCTTCGTCGTCCTCATCCTCGTCGTCGTCATCGGCATAGAGGTCGCTGACGATATCGTCAACATCCTGATCCAGCGTCTCCAGTTCGTCGTAGACCTGATCCAGGGCGTCGTCATGCTCGGTGACCTGGGCGGCCATCTCTTCCAGCAGGTCCATCATGGCGGCAATGACTTTGCCGTTCTTGGAGTCTGCGTCAAATTCCATACCGGTCATCAGGCCGCGGATGTAGGCGGCCTTTGCATTCAGATCCATAGCCATAATTCAATCCTCCCTAATGTTAAAAAATGCCGGGCGCGGCGGTACGGCCATGCCCGGCAAAGAGAAACAAAATTAGTTCACGCGCTCCATATACTCGCCGGTGCGGGTATCGATGCGAATCTTATCGCCCTCGTTGATGAACAGGGGCACGCGGATCTCGGCACCGGTCTCGACGGTGGCGGGCTTCAGGGTGTTGGTGGCGGTGTTGCCCTTGACACCCGGCTCGGTAGCGGTGACTTCCAGCTCAACAAAGTTGGGGATCTCAACGCTGAAAACCTTGCCCTTGTAGCTCAGCAGCTTGCAGGTGTCATTCTCCTTGCAGAACTTGAAGTTATCGGGTACGTCAGCAGCACCAACAGGGATATCGTCGTAGGTCTCAACATCCATGAAATGGTACAGATCGCCGTCCTCATAAGAGTAGGTGACCTCGCGGCGCTCGATGAAAGCCTGCGGGAACTTAGCGGTCGGGTTGTAGCTGGTCTCAACAACAGAGCCGGTGATGACGTTCTTGGTCTTGGTACGGACGAAGGCAGCGCCCTTGCCCGGCTTGACGTGCTGGAACTCAACGACCTGAAGGACCTGGCCGTCCTGCTCGAAGGTGACACCGTTACGGAATTCGCCTGCAGAAATCATATAGAAATTCCTCCAATATTAGATTATACATACCTGTATTTATTTTACAGGAAAGTCGGCACTTTTTCAAGCCCTGTTCGGACTTTTTTGCGTGAAATTTGCTAAATTTTGTGTTTTTTATAGGGCGGCATAGGTTTTTGCCAGCGTGGCGGCGTCCTCGGCCTGCGTTCCGGCAGACTCGCAGATTATGGTGGGCGCTAAACCACGCTCCTTCAGCAGCGCCAGCAGCGGCGCGTGGGGTGGGCCAAACTCGGTATCCGCAAAGGTCAAGTGGCACTTTTCCCCACCCTTGGTGTAGGCAATGCGGGAAAAATGCGCGTGGAAGTGTGCGGCGCGGTCGTCGCCCAAACGCGCCGCCAGCGTGTCCAACAGGGCAGCGTAATCGGCGGGCGCGGTGGCAGCGGCAAACTGCTCGCCGCAGCTGCGGGCGTACAGATGCCCGAAATCGATGCAGGGCGTGATGCGCTTGTCGACCTCGCACAGGGCCAGCACCTCGTCCAGCGTGCCCAGCTGGTTGATCTTGCCCATCGTCTCGGGGCAGAGAATGCAGTCACCGTAGCCGGCTTCGTCGCAGGCTTTGACAGCGCGGGCCATCGTGTCCAGCGCCTTTTCCAGCGCCGCCTCCCGGCTCTGCTTGCCGCAGGAGCCGGAGTGGAAGATGACACGCCGTCCGCCCAGCGCCTTGACGAGGGCGCAGCTTTGCAGCAGGTAGTCGATGCTGTTCAGCCGCTTGTCCTCCTCCAGGCTCGACATACTGATATAGTACGGCGCGTGGACCGAGAGGACGATATTTTGCCCTGCACAGGCGGCACCCAAGGCAGCGGCCTTGTCGTGGGCCAGCCGCACGCCGCGGCCGCACTGGTACTCAAACGCCGTCAGGCCAAAGCCTGCCGTGTAGGCGGCGATGGCGGCGGGGTCAAACTTTTTGACCGTGTAGCTGTCGGCCAGCCCGGCCGTGCCGAAACGCGGAGTGTCACTCATACAGCTTGCCGCCCTTCTGATAGTATTTGTCGATCCAGTACGGTTCAAACTTGCGCTTTAACAGCACAAATTTGTTTTTGTCGTGGTTCGTGCGGGGCATCAGGTACAAGCAGGGGCAGCCGTACAGCCCGGCGGCCATCCGGTCGGCAAAAATCTGGTCGCCGACCATGGCCATCTCGCTTTTTTGGCAGCCCAGCCGCCGCCGCGCTACCCGCAGGCCGACGGTGAACGGCTTGCAGGCCAGCGGCACCCAGTCCAGGCCGATGCGCTCCGCAAAGGGACGCACCCGCTTGGCGGTGTTGTTGGACACAATGGTCAGTTTGATGCCCGCCGCGCGCATTTCATCCAGCCAGGCCTGGACGGATGGTTCCAGCACCTGGCTGTTGTCACCGGTCAGGGTGTTGTCTACGTCCAGCACCAGCGCCTTGATGCCATGTGCCGCGAGAAAATCCGGGTGGATGCACTCGATGGTTTTGAAAATATATTCAGGGGTTAAAATCATGGATGTGACCTTTTTAAAGATGGCGGTTGGCTGCCGCGGCATGAGGGTATGCCGCCCTACGATGCACAATTCCGTAGGATGTGGGGCGGGGTGCCCTCATGCCGCCGCATCGCTGCCGCCGATAAAATAAAAGTGCAGGCCCGCGCGTAACGCGAACCTGCACAGTCGTTCGTTGTAAGATACCTTACTTAAACTTGCGCTTGCGGGCAGCCTCGGACTTCTTCTTGCGCTTAACGGAAGGCTTCTCATAAGCCTCGCGCTTGCGGACCTCAGCTAACACGCCGCTGCGAGCAGTGCTGCGCTTAAAACGGCGCAGAGCGCTCTCGAGGGACTCGCCCTCTTTGACACGGATCTCCGACATCTTCTTCCCTCCCTTGACCTGAGACAGGAGTTTGCCGGTCAAATACTATTAACCAGTAAACAAGATTATACTATAAAAGCCCCCCTGATGTCAACAACAATTTTCGCTAAAATGAAAATTTTTAAAATGTTCATAAATGGTGGGGCGGTTTGCCCTCAGGCTGCCCCACTTTGCCTTTAGAACTACTTTAGCCTTTAGTTGTAGGGGGCGGCGTCCTCGTCGCCCCGTACCCTCGCCGTCACATCCCCCTGATCCTATGCCACAGCCACAGCGCCCCATAAATCACGGGCTGGTGCAGCATATACACAAACAGTGTGTTCCGTCCAACAGCACAGAGCGGCGCTGCCGCAGCTGGGGCCTCTCCCCTGCTTGGGTGCCACAGCCGCGCCAAAAACACACCGCACCAGAACAAAAACACCCACGGTATGACCGGGAAATAATCCGCCGAGGTAAACCGTGTCAAGTCCGGCAGGCCCAGCCAGAACCAGTTTGCCTTGTACAGCCCCGCAGGCAGGGCGCAGAGGTGCCAATTCTCAAAGCCTAAATACCCGTAGGGCAGTTGATTCGTCAGCGCAAACAGCGCCGCAGACGTCGCCAGACCCATCCCGGCTGGCACGCGCTGCAAAAGCGGATACACCAGGCAGGTCAGCAGCACGGCGGCGGCGTTTAGGTGCAGCACGCCGAACCAGATGGCTTCCGACGGCATGAATACCGCCGTCACAACCGTGAGTACCGCCGCGCACCCGGCCACCAGCAGGCCGTTTTTGACCGGCTTGCGGGCCAGCGGAAAGCTGAACCCCGACAGCACAATAAAGCTCCAACAGATATATTGCTGCCACACATGGCACCCCGGGGCCCAGATATCGTACCAGCGGCTGGCATGGCCGAACACATATACCCAGTCGTACATGCCGTGGTAGACCAGCATATTCAGCAGCGCCAGCCCGCGCAGGGCGTCCGGCAGCCACATCCGGTTGGTTTTGGTGCGCAATACAGGCATGTTACCGCCTCTTTCTCAAATTTTACCGATACTTTATTGTAGCACAGTTGCCTGCACCTTGCAATCGGTGCGGTTTTGCGATACAATATCCTGGATAAGGAGTGTGAAACTATGCAGGACATCCGCCTTGTGGCGCTGGACCTTGACGGTACTGTTTTCAACGATAAAAAGGAGATCACCCCCCGCACGCTGGCGGCCATCCGCACGGCCTGTGAGCGTGGCGTGGCGGTGCTGCCCGCTACCGGCCGCACGGCAAGCGGTGTGCCGGAGGCGTTCACCGCCATTCCCGGCGTGCGGTACGCGCTGACCTCCAACGGTGCCAGCGTCGTGGACCTGCAGACCGGTGAGCAGCTGGTGAACCAGCCGTTCAAGACCGAGGACGCACTGAAAATCTATGATATCCTGGCGGGTGGTGCCGGCATGATGAGCATTTTCATCGGCGGCAAAAGCTACACCACCCGCGAAAACGCCGAGCAGCACATGGACATGGTCCCGGAAAATCTGCGCACCTACTTCCGCACGACCCGCCTGGAAGTTGCGGATATGCACAAAACGCTGCGCGACCACGCCCACGAGATTGAAAAGTACAGTATGCTCTACGCCACCGAAGCCGAGCGCGACGCTGCCTGGCACGAGGTGCTGGCCGCCTGCCCCGGCATGGAGCTGACGAGCAGCCTGCCCTGCAACATGGAGATCAACGCCCCCGGTGTGACAAAGGGCAGCGGCCTGATGGCGCTGGCCCGCACGCTGGGCCTGACCCGGGCGCAGGTCATGGCTGTGGGTGACTCCGGCAACGACTGCGCCATGATCGAAGCTGCGGGCTTGGGTGTGGCGATGGGCAACGCCACCGACGATATCAAGAAAATTGCCGATGTTACGACGGATGATAACAATCATGACGGTGTAGCAGCTGCGATTGAGAACTATGTTTTATAATATATGAAATAAAATATACGAGAGGTAAACCTATGAAGAACGTTCTGGTAGGGCAGTCGGGTGGCCCGACTGCTGTCATCAACTCCAGCCTGGCGGGTGTCTACGAGACCGCGAAGGCCTGCGGTGCACCCCATGTCTACGGTATGCAGTACGGCATTGAGGGCGTGCTGGAGGGCAAGCTCGTTGACTTGGACACGGTCCTGGGCGATAAGATGGACATTGAGCTGCTCAAGCGTACGCCGTCCAGCTTCTTGGGAAGCTGCCGCCACAAGCTGCCCGACCCCACGGTGGACGAGAAGCCGTTTTTGCAGCTGTTTGAGCTGTTCAAGCAGTACGACATCGGCGCGGTGTTCTACATTGGCGGTAATGACTCGATGGACACAATCTCCAAATTGAGTGCCTACGGCAAGACCGTAAACAGCGAGATCCGCTTCATTGGCGTACCCAAGACCATCGACAACGACCTGATGCTGACCGACCACACCCCCGGCTACGGCAGTGCAGCAAAGTACATTGCCACGATTTTGAAGGAAGTCATCTGCGATTCCAGTGTCTACGACCTGCGCAGCGTGACGGTGGCGGAGATCATGGGCCGCCACACCGGCTGGCTGGCCGCTGCCGCCAGCCTGGCCGCAGGCCCGGACTGCAACGGCCCCGACCTGATTCTGCTGCCCGAGCGCCCCTTTGACGAGGAAGCGTTCCTGGCCCGCGTCGCAGAGCTGGAAAAGGAGCGCCACAATGTCATTATCGCAGTCAGCGAGGGCGTGAAGAATAAGGACGGCGTTTTCCTGTGTGACCTGGTCTCCACGGCCGGGCAGCTGGACGCCTTCGGCCACAAGGCAATTTTGAGCGGCACGAGCCGCTACCTGGCGGACCTGATCCGCGTGCGCCTGGGCTGCAAGACCCGCGCCATCGAATTTTCGACGTTGCAGCGCTGCGCCAGCCACCTGGCCAGCCGCACCGACGTGACCGAAGCCTACCAGGTGGGCGGCGCGGCGGTGGAGGCCGCTGTGCGCGGCGAGACCGCCAAGATGGCAGCCATCAAGCGCCTGAGCGACCAGCCCTACCGCGTGGAGACCGAGATGGTCGATGTGACGCAGGTCGCAAACTTTGAAAAAACGGTCCCTGACGAATGGATCACCGCGGACGGTATGCACGTCAACGAGAAGTTTGAGCGCTACGCCCGCCCACTGATCCAGGCCGAGCTGACGCCCATCTACATCAACGTCGTGCCGCGGCATATTCATCTGTGATAGAGCAAAATGCCTCCCTTGTCAAAGGGAGGTGCCGAGCTATGCGAGGCGAAGGGATTCCTGCCCGGCTGCGGGCGTGAGCGCGTGTAAGGCAACGCCCGTCGGAATCCCTCCGGCCGCCTTCGGCGTCCACCTCCCTTTAACGAGGGAGGCTTTTTTGTTTGTTACAAACAAAAAAGGACCCGCATCCCTGCGGATCCTTAAAAGCTATCAATCTGTACGAGATCAGCCGGAGACCTTCTCCTTCAGTCGGCCGCTGGCCTTGAAGCCGGGGATAGCGGTCGGCTCCAGCTTGCTGGTGACCTTGGTCTTGGGGTTGGTGAAGTTCTTGGTCTGGCGCTCACGCATCTCGAAACGGCCAAAGCCTGCGATGGTGACCTTGTCGCCGCTCTTGAGCACATCGCCGATGGTGCCGAAAATGCCGTCCATAACCTTCTCCACTTCAGCAGCGGTCATGTTGGTGTCATTGGCAACCTTGGTAATCAACTGAGATCTCGTCATGATATTTTTAACTCCTATCCTTATAGGCACACATAGCCTTTATTATTACGTTGTTTATTATAGAGAAAATTGTGCGCAGAATCAAGAGTTTTTTCGCAAAAAAGCGGTTTTTCGGCAAAAATCATAAAATTTGCGAACGGAATCCGGCAAAAAGTGACATATGGCAAAAAATGCACGTTCTGCGCTGGAATATCCGAGCGGCGCAGCGCGGTACAAGCCCATCTGCGCGGCGTCGGGGTAGCTGGCGGGCGCACCGCCTACCGGGGCGCAAAGGCGGGTACCTCGGCAAAGGCGCAGCCGCTTTTGGACGGTATCATGTCGATCAGCGCTTTGACCTCGCGTACAAAGTATCACGAGGCATAGCGGACCTCCTTACAGATTCAGCGGGTAGACTGCGGCGGTAAAGTTGGCGGGCCGCAGTGTGACCTGACCCCCGGCGGGGTAGTACCGGGTGGACAGAACGGCCGCGCCATCGTTGAGGAAAATTTCCAGCGAGGACGCATCCCCCGCCACCCGTAGACGACGGCAGGGCGCATCCAGCACCACACAGCGGCTCGTGCGGCCGCCGGACATGGCGGCGTCGGTAAAGGTCAGGCAGCAGGTGCGGTCGGCGTCACTGTAAGCCAGCGTCAGCCCGCCGTCAAAGCCCAGAGAGAAGTCCCCGCCAGGGGCGGCAACCAGGTCGAAGCAGGCATCCACGGCCTGCTCTGCACCGTCTGTGGCGGTCACAGCGGCCCCGCGGCGGGCGGCCAGCTCGGACACCGGGTTTTGCAGGATGTGCCCGGCATTGTCCCGGGTCAGCACCCGGGAAATCGTCATGCAGTGCTGCCAGCCGTAGGCCACGGTGGCGACGTTGGTAGCCCTGTTCGTCCAGCACGCGGCTGATGCCCTCCACCATGCGGGCGCAGCTCTCACTGCTGAGGGTGGGCATAATGACGCCGATCTGCAGGGTACGGCGGGTGTGCATCATCTACGCCTGCATACTGGGGCGGTAGCCCTATAATAGCAATCCACAACAAAACGCCTGCACCCTTTTTACAGGTACAGGCGTTCATGCTATTTGTTATTTCCCATTTGCCGCTTCGCGGTGCAAATTCGCGATATCCACCAGCTCCATCTGGCTGATATCGTGGTCGCCGCGCAGGGCGTCCACCAGCACGCTGGCGGTGTCCATGGCCGTGATGGTCGGGATGGACAGCTCGGTGGCCTTGCGGCGGAACTTGACCGAGTCGCGGTGCGGGTCGCGGCCATGGGGGCTGGTGGAGATGATGTAATCCACCAGGCCGCTTTCCAGCAGATCCAGCACGTTGGGGCGTGCGCCGCTCATCTGGCGGACGACGCTGCAGGGTATCATCTCGCCGTTCAAGTACTTGGCTGTGCCGGGTGTGCCGTAAATCTTATAGCCGTAGTCGTGCAGCTTCCAGGCCAGCTTGGCAGCTTCAGCTTTGTCGCTGTCCTTGACCGAGATAATGACGCAGGAGCCGGGGCCGGGCACCTTGAACTGGTAGCCAGCCGCCACCAGGCCCTTCATCATGGCCTCGTGGAAGGTGGGGGCAATGCCCAGCACCTCACCGGTGGACTTCATCTCGGGGCCCAGCATCGTGTCAACGCCGTGCAGCTTCAGGAAACTGTACACAGGCACCTTGACGGCGTAGTAGGGGCTCTGGCCGTTGCGCCACAGACCGGTGCCGTAGCCCATATCCTTGAGCTTTTCGCCCAGCGTGCAGCGCACGGCCAGATCGACCATCGGCACACCGGTGACTTTGGAGATATAGGGCACGGTGCGGGAGGAACGCGGGTTGACCTCGATGACATAGACGCGGTCATTCTGCACAGCGTACTGCACGTTGACCAGGCCCACGACCTTCAGCTCGCGGGCAAAGCGGCCGGTGTAGTCGACCAGCGTGTCAATGACCTTCTGGCTGAAGGTCGTGGGCGGGTAGACACAGATGGAGTCGCCGGAGTGAACGCCGGTACGCTCGACCTGCTGCATGATGCCGGGGACGAGGTAATCTGTGCCGTCGCAGATGGCGTCGACCTCGCACTCGGTACCCAGGATGTACTTGTCCATCAGGACCGGGTGGCTCATGTCAACGTGCTTCGTGATGACGCCCATGTACTCGATAACGTCGCTGGAATTGTAGGCCACGATCATGTTCTGACCGCCCAGCACGTAGGAGGGGCGCATCAGGACCGGGTAGCCGACCTCCTGTGCCGCCTGCAAAGCCTCGTCCAGCGTAAAGACCGTGCGGCCCTCCGGGCGGGGGATGCCGCAGCGCTCGAGCAGCTCGTCAAAGCGTTCGCGATCCTCGGCCTCATCAATGGCGTCAGCGGGGGTGCCGAGAATCGGCAGGCCAATCTCATCCATGTGCTTCGCCAGCTTGATGGCCGTCTGGCCGCCGAACTGCACGAGGCAGCCGTCGGGCTTTTCGGTCTCAATGATATGGTCAACGCTCTCGGGGTTCAGCGGGTCAAAGTAGAGGCGGTCGCCGGTGTCAAAGTCAGTGGAGACCGTCTCGGGATTGTTGTTGACCAGGATCGCCTCGCAGCCGTGCTGCTTCAGCGTCCAGACCGCGTGGACCGAGCAGTAGTCGAACTCGATGCCCTGACCGATGCGGATGGGGCCGGAGCCGAAAACGAGCACCTTCTTCTTGTTGGGGTCGCTGCGCTCGGCAATGAACTGCTTGGCCTCGTTATCCTCGTCGTAGGTGGAGTAGAAATACGGCGTCTTGGCGGCAAATTCCGCGGCGCAGGTGTCGACCATCTTGAAGGCGGCCTTCGGCGCTTCGGGCAGGGTGTCCACGCCCGCCAGGCGTTTGATGGTCTTATCCAGGAAACCGAACCTCTTCGCGTTCAGATATTTTTCCGTCGTCAGTTCGCCGGTTTTCAGGCCCATTTCAATGTCGGCCAGGTGCTGCAATTTGTCCAGGAACCACCAGTCAATCTTGGTAATGTCATAAATTACATCATGTGGCACGCCGCGCTTGAGGGCTTCGTAGACGCAGAAGGCGCGCTCGGAATCCTGCACGTGCAGGTGTTCAATGACTTTCTCGGTGGTCAGCTTCTCAAAGTCGGGCAGCGTCATCGTGTCAAGGCCCAGCTCGGTGGAGGAGACAGCCTTCATCATGGCGTGCTCGAAATTGTTGCCGATGGCCATGACCTCGCCGGTGGCCATCATCTGGGTGCCGAGAGACTTGTCCGCATAGACGAACTTGTCAAACGGCCACTTCGGGTATTTGACGACAACGTAGTCGAGGGCCGGCTCAAAGCAGGCGCAGGTCTCGCCGGTAACGTCGTTGGTGATCTCGTCCAGCGTATAGCCCAGGGCAATCTTCGTGGCGACCTTGGCGATGGGATAGCCGGTGGCCTTGGATGCCAGCGCGGAGGAGCGGGACACGCGGGGGTTGACCTCGATGACAGCATACTCAAAGCTGTCCGGCTTCAGGGCAAACTGGCAGTTGCAGCCGCCCTCGATGCCCAGTTCGGTGATGATATCCAGCGCGGCGGTGCGCAGCATCTGGTACTCTTTATCGGAGAGGGTCTGGCTGGGGGCCACGACGATGGAGTCGCCGGTGTGGATGCCGACGGGATCCAGGTTCTCCATGTTGCAGACGGTGATAACGTTGCCCTTGGAGTCGCGCATGACCTCGTACTCGATTTCCTTCCAGCCGGAAATGCACTTCTCTACGAGGATTTGGTGGATCGGAGACAGGCGCAGACCGTTGGTGGCGATTTCATGCAGCTTCTCGCGGTCCTCGCAGATGCCGCCGCCGGTGCCGCCCATGGTAAAAGCAGGGCGCACGATGACCGGGTAGCCGATGACCTCGGCAAAGTCCAGTGCGTCGTCCAGATCCTCCACGACTTTGGAGGGGATGATGGGCTGGTGCAGCTTTTCCATCGTGTCCTTGAACAGCTGGCGATCCTCGGCGCGGTCGATGGTGTCGGGCTTGCAGGCCAGCAGACGGACACCGCTGCGGTCCAGGAAACCGCTGCGGGCCAACTCCATGGAGAGGTTCAGGCCCATCTGGCCGCCCAGGTTAGGCAAGATGGCGTCGGGCTTTTCTTTTTCAATGATGCGCTCGACGACCTCGGCGGTCAGCGGCTCAATATATACATGGTCGGCGATGTCAGGGTCGGTCATGATGGTGGCGGGGTTGGAGTTGACCAACACCGTCTCTACGCCCTCGGATTTCAGCGCACGGCAGGCCTGGGTACCGGAGTAGTCGAACTCCGCCGCCTGACCGATGATGATGGGGCCGGAACCGATGACCAGCACCTTTTTGATACGCGGGTCTTTAGGCATTGTCGATCACTCCTTTCGCAGCCAGCATACGGCTGACAAACTCGTCAAACAGGAACTCGGTATCTTTGGGGCCGCCGTTGGCCTCGGGATGGAACTGCACGGTGAAGCAGTTCCATTTAAAGTAGTCAACACCCTCGCAGGTGCCGTCGTTGGCGTTGAAGTAGCTCATCTGGCCTACGTCCTTGGACAGTGTCTCGTCCTCCACCGCGTAGCCGTGGTTCTGGCTCGTGATGAAGGTACGGCTCTTGCTGATGTGGCTGACCGGCTGGTTGGCACCGCGGTGACCGTATTTCAGCTTGCAGGTCTTAGCGCCCGCGGCCAGCGCGGTGAGCTGGTGGCCCAGGCAGATACCGAAGGTCGGGATGCCGGTGTTCAGCATTTCGCGGATGTTTGCAATGATTTCCACATTCTCTGCCGGGTCGCCGGGGCCGTTGGAGAGCATCAGGCCGTCGGGGTTAAGTTTAGCCAGTTCGGCGGCGGTGGTCATGCCGGGCAGCACGGTCACGCGGCAGCCGCGCTTTTGCAGACAGCGCACGATGTTGTTCTTGCAGCCCAGATCCAACAGTGCAACGTGCAGAGGCGTGTCGCCCCACTCCCCTGCCTGGGTCGGCTCGTAGGTCTTGGCCTCGCGGCAGGTGACGGTCTTGACGGCGTTGACGACGGCATAAGCGGCAATCTCGGGCAGCAGCGCGGCCTTCTTCTCCGGCTCGGCGTCAGGGTCAAACTCGGTGGTGATGGCACCGTTCATGACGCCGCTCTCCCGCAGGGTGCGGGTCAGGCTGCGGGTGTCGATGCCCTCAATGCCGATGATGCCGTTTTTCTTCAAGAAGGAATCCAGCGTTTCCTCGCTGCGGAAGTTGGAAGGGGTCTTGCACGCCTCGCGCACAATGTAGCCCTTGGCCCAGATCTTGCCGCTCTCAGTATCCTCGCTGTTCATGCCGTAGTTGCCGATGAGCGGATAGGTCTGGGTGATGATCTGGCCGTAGTAGCTGGGGTCAGTCAGCGTTTCCTCAAAGCCGACCATACCGGTGGCGAAAACGACCTCGCCGATGGTGGTGCCGGGGCAGCCCACGCTGACCCCGCGGAACACCCGGCCATTGGCCAATATCAGATATGCCTGCATAGTGTAAGCCTCTCGTTTTTGTTATCTATAAAGTAAACGTGTGCAAGAGAAGAGGTAAGAGAGAAAAGAGTAAATTCAGGAAGCCCTCTTATCTCTTCTTTACTTCTCATTTCTCTGCTTACAAAGTCTGCTTCGCAGCTTCCTTCATCTTACGGCTGCCCAGGTGCACCAGCGGCAGCTTGCCCTCCTTGCAGATGGGGCATTCCTCGGGGGCATAGTTGGGCAGGTCGAGCTTGAGCGCACTTGCCACAATGGGGATCGGGGACGGTGCCTCGGCGCGGGTGCGATCCACCACGCATGCGATGCCCACGCAGATGCCGCCGTTTTCCTCGATGACACGCTTGGTTTCCAGGCTGGAAACACCGGTGGTCACAACGTCCTCGGCGATGACGCAGCGCTCGCCCGGATGGATGCGGAAACGCTTGAGGGTCATGACATTGTCAACGCGCTCGGTGAAGATGGCGCGCTTGCCCATCTGACGGCCCAGCTCGTAGGCGTAGACAATGCCGCCCATGGCGGGGCCGACTACAACGTCAATGTTCAGTTCCTTGAGCTTCTCGGCGACCGGGGCCATGACCTCAGCGGCCTTGTCCGGGTACTGCTGCAAAAAGGCCATCTGGCAGTATGCGCCGGAGTGGCGGCCGGAGGACAGCAGGAAGTGCCCCTCCAAAAATGCTTCACATTCTTTCAAAACGTCCAGAGCTTCGCGTGCCATAGTTTGTTCCTCCTGTATGTTATTCAACTTATAGTAGCATATTCTGTATAAAAATGCAAGATATATGAATGCTTATCTTGGTGACAGCTTCCCACTTAGGGGGAAGCTGTCGGCGGCCCTGACCGCCGACTGATGAGGGGCGGCCTTGCCGTTGCTGCCCGTGAAGGGGCGGCGGTGCAAGCATGCCCCTCATCCGGCCTTCGGCCACCTTCCCCCCAGGGGGAAGGCTTTTACCGTGCGCACCCTCTGATCTCCTCCAGCGTCTTGACGCCGTGAGCGTCCATCCACTGGTTGATCTCGCTCGTGATGCGGGTGCAGGCTTTCGGGTCCAGGAAATTCGCGGTGCCCACCTGCACGGCGGCCGCACCGGCCATGATGAACTCCAGCGCGTCCCTGCCGGTCAGGATGCCGCCCAGCCCCACGACCGGGATGCTGACGGCCCCCACGGCCTGCCAGACCATGCGCAGGGCAATCGGCCGCACCGCCGGGCCGGACAGGCCCGCGAAGGTGTTGTTGAACACCGGACGGCGCTTTTCCAGATCGATGGCGCAGGCCTGGAAGGTGTTGCACAGGCTGATGGCGTCCGCGCCCGCAGCCTCGACGGCCTTGCACATCTCGGGGATGCTCTCGGCCTGGGGGCTCAATTTGACGATGAGCGGCACATTGCAGACTTTGCGCACCGCAGAAACGACCTCGCTTGCATCCGCCGCGCGGATGCCGAACGCCAGACCACCCTGCTTGACATTCGGGCAGCTGATGTTCAGTTCAATGAAATCCACGCCAGCGGCGCAGAGCATCATGACGCCCTCGACGTTCTCGTCGATGGTGTGGCCGCCCAGGTTGGCCCAGACGGTAGTGCCGCACTGGCGCATGGCGGGCAGCTCGTGGTCGATAAAGTGTTGTACGCCGGGGTTTTGCAGGCCGATGGAGTTCATCAGGCCGGAGGGCGTCTCGTACAGGCGCTCGCCCTCGTTGCCGGGCTGGCCGTGCAGGGTCAGCCCCTTGCCGGAGATACCGCCCAGCACCCGCAGATCCTCGATGCCCGCGTACTCGGGGCCGAAGCCGAAGGTGCCGCTGGCCGCGACGACCGGCCCGGCCAGGCGCTTGCCGAGGAAATCAACGTGAAGATCTGCCATCAGTCAAACACCTCCTGTGCGTTAAAGACCGGGCCGTCCTTGCAGACCGTGACCGGGCCGATTTTCGTGTGGCAGGTGCAGCCCAGGCAGGCACCCAGACCGCAGGCCATCTTCTTTTCAAGGCTGGCCAGGCAGGGCACGCCCGCGTCGGCGCAGAGCTTGGCCACGCCGCGCATCATGACCATGGGGCCGCAGGTCAGCACAATGTCATAGTTGCGCACGTCCAGCAGGTCCGTTACCAGGCCGTGGTGGCCCTCGCTGCCGGAGTCGGTGGCCAGGTGGATAGTGTGGCACCAGGGCACAAAGCTCTCCATGCCATAGCTGGCGTCGCGGAAGCCGACGTAGAGGTCGGGCCGCACGCCCGCGCGGCACAGCTCCTTGCAGAGCAGCAGCAGCGGCGCGGTGCCGATACCGCCGCCCACGACGGCAATGCGCTTGTGGCTGGCGGCCAGCGCGGCGGTGTCAAAGCCGTTACCGCAGGGGCCTGTCACGGTCAGGGTATTGCCAGCCTGCAGCGCAGCCAGCTTGCGGGTGCCCTCGCCCTTGACCTGATACAAAAAGGTCAGTGCGCCGGTCTGGTTATCAAAATCGTCCACGCTGATGGGACGGGACAAAATCGGCGTGGCGTCCGCCGCCCAGGCACGCAGCATATAAAACTGGCCCGCATGGGGTTCGCGGCTGGGATCCTGCCACTGCACGACCAGGCGCATGATATCGGAAGCGACAACTTCCTGACGCAGGACCGTTAAATTACAGCTTGTTGCATTCACCCTGGATATCCTCCCGCATGCGCACGCACTCGTTGTAGGCGGCCTCGTCAAAGGCGACGCCGGGCTGTTTCTTGTAGGCCAGCAGGATGCCGCGGCTGGAATTGACGACGCCGCCGTTGCCCTTGGTCAGGTACTGGGCAATGTCAGCCGCTTTGCCGCCCTGCGCACCGTAGCCGGGGATCAGGAAGAAGGTGTCCTTGTAGGCCGCGCGGATGGCAGTAGCTTCCTCGGTGTGGGTACCACCAATGACCAGGCCGATGCTGGAATAGCCGTGCTCACCCATGTAGTCCTTGCCCAGGGCGGTCAGGCTGTCGCCGACGAGGTCATAGACGTGGCGGCCATCGTCCAGCTTTTTGTACTCAAAATCCTTCGCGCCGGGGTTGGAGGTACGGCAGAGGACGAACACGCCCTTGCCCTGCTCGGCGCAGTACGGCAGATAAGGGCTGATGGAATCCAGGCCCATGTAGGGGGCCAGTGTGATGATATCGGCCTCAAAATCGCCGGTAAAGTGCGCCTTGGCGTACATTTCAGCAGTCTTGGCAATGTCACCGCGCTTGATATCGGCAATGACCGGCAGGCCGGTGGCGCGGGCCATTTTCAGCGTTTCGGCGTAGGCGCGCATACCGTCCAGGCCCAGGGACTCGTAGTAGGCGATCTGCACTTTGTAGCAGCCCGCCACGCCCTTGGTGGCGTCAATCAGGGCGCGGTTAAACGCGACGACATTCTCCCCTGCCGTCCTGGCGGTGTCGGTGGTGGGCAGGTAGCTGATTTCGGTATCCAGCCCCACGCAGACAGGGCCGTTCGCGGCAACGCTCTCGTACAGTTTGTCCATGTTGGTAAGCATGCTGATTCCTCCGTTTGATGTATACAAATTGTGGCTTTGTGGCTCTGCAATATAATGTATATAATGTTGGAAATCGTAGGGGCGGATTCTATATCCGCCCGCGGGGCTGTGCCAGCGGCAGCCTTGCACGGGCGCATAGGGAATGCGCCCCTACGGGTGTTTTGTGCGTGAAGTGGCGTTACTCTTCAATCTGGAACGTAACCTTTCCGCCTTTGATCGTTGTTACGACCTTGCCGTAGAGCAGCGCACCGTCATAAGGGCAGTTCTTGCTCTTGCTGTGCAGCTCGTCGGCGTGGACTTCATACATATGGTCGATATCCACCAGCACGACATCGGCGTCGTAGCCCGGTTCCAGCAGGCCCTTGTGGTCGGCCAGGCCCAGCACGGCGGCGGGGCCTGCGCTCATCAAAAAGCTGAGCATTTCCAGCGGGATGCGCTGCTCGCGGCAGAGCTTGGTGTAGCAGACGCCGAACGCGGTTTCCAGGCCCACCATACCGGCGGCTCCCTTCTCCTTTTCTTCGGCGGTGTGGGGAGCATGGTCGGTGCCGATGCAGGTTACGGTGCCGTCCTTGATGGCGTCAATCAGTGCGTTCACGTCGTCCGCCTTGCGGATGGGCGGATTGACGCGGTAGGTCAGGCGGCTGTCGTCAAACCACAGGTGATGGGGCGTGACCTCGCAGCTGACCCGCGCACCCTTCATCCGGCTCATCCGCACGGCGTCCACGGATTCCTTCGTGGAGACGTGGCACATATGCAGCCGCGTGCCGTAATATTCGGCCAGGTGGCAGTTGCGCACCGTCTCGATGTTCTCAGCCAGGCGGTAGTCCCATGGGCTGATCTCGCGGTCCTCGGCGTGGGACATGATGGTTAGGCCGCGCTCGGTGGCGATCGCAAAGGCGCGGGCCATGACGGCATTGTTCATGACGCCGTTGCCATCCTCGGTGATGAATTTGACATCCTCGGGCAGGGTCAGCAGATGATCCAGCGTTTTGCCGTCAAAATCTTTCGTGATGGAGACGGTCTGGTTTGCGTCGCACAGCCCCACGCGGGCGGCCTCAGCCTCGACGGCGTGGGCAATTTCGGCGGAAGAGCAGACAGGCTTGGTGTTGGGCATCAGGTTCACGAAGGTATACCCGCCCGCTGCTGCGGCGGCAGAGCCGGTGGAGATATCCTCTTTATACTCAAAGCCGGGGGTGCGCCAGTGGCAGTGGGTGTCGATGAAGGCAGGCAGCACGGTACGGCCCTTGGCGTCGAGCACCGTCTCCCCTTCCGGGACAAGCAGCCCCAGGCCGACAGCGGCGATCTTGCCGTCGCGCAGCCAGACCTCAACAGGTTTGCCGGCGCTGTTCTTTGCGTTGCGGATCAGCATGGTGGAAACCTCCTTACCATTTCCTTTGGCCCAAAGGCCCCTAGGGGATTTGGGCAAAAAAAAACTTTTCCCAAAAGGGAAAAGTCAAAAAGTCACACTCAAATCAACAGCAGGAAAAAACACTGCACCGTGAATTTTGAAGCAAGAAACAAACTGCATCATCATTCTGGCAAGCTCCTTCCCGTCATTTTTACATGGGTTTTACTTATTGTACCATGCACACGCGGCAGTGTCAATGCAAACGCCCGGATTGCGAAAGTAGGGATTTCCTGAATTTTTGCGCCGACTTTTGTACAAATTGATAAAAGTGTATTTACAGCGTGTGCCGATGCGGCCAACCTTACAGCACCCCCCCTCGTTTTTGTGTGGTTTGGGTTCAGTATACCGTGCAGCGCGATTTTTTGCAAGCATTGCACCCGGCACAAAAATATGCTATACTATAAATTATTATGGTGAAGTTAAGAGGAATGAACTATGGGCCTTTGGGAAGATGCAAAAAATATCCGCGATAAAGACCCCGCCGCGCGCAATGTGGCGGAGGTTATTATCCTGTATCCCGGCTTTCATGTGTTGGTCACGCACAAGATTGCGCATTTTTTGTACAACCATAAGTGTTTCTTTCTGGCGCGGTTCGTCAGCCAGCTGGCACGCCACCTGACCGGCATTGAAATTCACCCCGGCGCCAAAATCGGCCGCAAGCTCTTTATCGACCACGGCATGGGCATCGTCTTTGGCGAAACGGCGGAAATCGGCGACAACTGCACGATCTACCACGGTGTGACCCTGGGCGGCACCGGCAAGGATACTGGCAAGCGCCACCCGACGCTGGGCAACAACGTCCTGATCGGCGCGGGGGCCAAGGTGCTGGGCCCGGTTTATATCGGCGATAACGTCCGCGTCGGCGCGGGCAGTGTGGTGTTGAAAAACCTGCCCGCCAACGCCACCGCCGTCGGCGTCCCCGCCGAGGTCGTGCGGGTCGGCAGCGTCAAGTGCGTTCCGGCGGACGACCTGGATCAGCAGGATCTGCCGGATATCGTCAACCAGCGTATCTCCGAACTGGAAGCCCGCCTGAGCCGCTTAGAGGCCGAAAAGCAGGGCGAGTTCCCGCCGGATAAAAAAGAATAATAAAAACGCACGCCGTGAAATTTACGGCGTGCGTTTTTTGTCAGTATGGCTTCCCCAGAGGGGGGAAGCTGTCAGCGGCCCCGCCCGCTGACTGATGAGGGGCAAACTTACCGGGAATTTCCCACTGACGGGCAATAGGGCAAACCCGCCCCTCATCCGCCCTCGGTCGGGGCCTCGGGCACCTTCCCCCACGGGGGAAGGCAATCAACTCATTTCAAATTCCGCAAATCTCCGCTCTCGCGGAAATCTTCATAGTCCAGAGACAGTGATGGGCTGTAATAGGGGTCGTGCAGGATGTTGTCCCTGCCGTGTACGGCATACAGGCGGTCGTGCTCGGCGTCAAAACGAGCTTTTTTGGCCGGGTCGTTCTCGTCCGAGCCGCGGCTCTTGCTCTCATAATGGTAAAGCTCGGCATAGGGCGTCCAGACGATGCGGTAGCCGGCATCCCGCACCCGCAGGCAGAAGTCCACGTCGTTGTAGGCGACGGTGAAATCCTCGTCGAGGCCATGCACTTCGTCATAAACGGCGGTGCGCACCAGCAGGCAGGCGGCCGTCACGGCCGAAAAATCCTGCACGGTGGCCAGGCGGAACATATACCCGCTGCCGCCGCGCTTGTGGTACTTGTGGCTGTGGCCCGCGTAGCCGCCCAGCCCGGTGATGATGCCCGCGTGCTGGATCGTGTCGTCAGGGTAGTAGAGCATCGCGCCGCAGATGCCGACACCGGGCTGGCTGCACTCGCCCACCATCTGGGTGAGCCAGTCGCCGTTGATGACCTCGACGTCGTTGTTCAGCAGCAACAGATACTTGCCCGCAGCGTACTTGCGGCCAAAATTATTGATGCGGCTGAAATTGAACCCGCCCTTGTAGGTCACGACCCGGGCGCGGTCGTAGCGGTCGGGCATTTTTTTATAGTAGGCCGTTGTGGCGGGGTCGGTGGAGTTGTTCTCAATGACGATGACCTCAAAATTTTCATAGGTCGTCTTGGCGTAGATGCTGTGCAGGCATTTTTCCAGATCGTCGGTGTGGTCTTTGTTGGGAATTAAAATCGATACGAGCGGTTCCGGCTCGGGGATGTCCCAGACGACGTGGCAGGTGCCGGGGAAGCGCCCGGCCTCCACCCTGCCCTGCCGCCCGGTGGCGGCCAGGTGGTCCGCCACAGCGCGCTGGGCGGCCTGCTCGACATAAGGCTTGGCCGCTGTGCCGCCGCTGGTGGATGCCGCGTGTACACGCCAGTAGTAGAGCACCTGCGGGATGTGCAGCGGCTTGGCTGCGGGGTCAGTGCGCTGCATTTCATCGATGAGGCGCAGGAATAAGTCGTGATCCTGCGCACCGTCGCACGTGGGTCGTTCGCCGCCGACGGCATTGAACAGCGATTTTTTGAAGACAGCCAGGTGGCAGATGTAGTTGACCGCCATCAGGTACTCGGGCGCGTAGTCGGGCTTGAAGTGACCGACGCGGGGATGCTTGGGCGTTTTTTCAAACAGGGCCTCGTCGCTGTACGCGAAGGCTGCACCGCTCTCGGCCAGGGCCTTGCCCATGCAGTAGACGGCGTGGGGGGCCAGCATATCGTCGTGGTCGGCCAGGGCCAGGTAGTCCCCGGTGGCGAGCTTGGCGGCCTCGTTCGTGTTGGCGGCGATGCCCTTATTCTCAATTTTGGCGTAGACAATGCGCTTGTCCTGTGCGGCGCGGGCCTGCACGGTTTTGGCAACGTCGGGGTGGGCGTCATCGCTGGCATCCACCAGCACCAGCTGCCAGTTCGGCGCGGTCTGGACCTGCACGCTGTTCAAAAACTGCTGCAAAAACTGCGGCGGCGTGTTGTACAGCGGCGTCAGGATGCTGATGGTGGGCCAGGTCTTAGCGGCCGGGTCGGCACGTTGAGCGTCTAATGTCTGTTTTGCGGGCAGATACCGCGCACGTTTGCCGAAGAACCGCCGTTTAAAAAAGCCGACGGCCCGCCCGGCCATAACGCCGACGCCCTGTTCTTTCGTCAGGGTCTGCGCATAGCCGAACAGCTCTTTGATGCGTTTTGTCTCAAGGCTCATGGGGTGGCTCCTCATAAAAGCAATCTTTGTGCCAGAGTTTGGGGTTCGTGTCGATATACTGCCAAATTTGTGCGCAGCCATGTTCGGTGCGTACAACATGGTCATGGAAAGATTTTTGCCAGATGGGGCGGGAAAGCCGCTTGGAAACGACACCTTTAAATTGCTGTATAACGGTAGAGATTGTAGGGGCGACCATTGGTCGCCCGCCCGGCCCGTCTGGATTAACAACAACAAATGAACATGGTTTGGCATTATGGCGTACTTTTCTAACGAGATATGCGGATACTGCTTTGGAATTTCCCAAATACACTGCTCTACAACTTTTCCTGCTTTGGACAACGCGGGTGGGTGCTGCGGGCGAGCAATGCTCGCCCCTACATTCTCGGCTCTCGTGAACGTATCATTTCCCCACAAAATCCTCTGTCGTTCGTGCGTGCAAATCGTGATGAAATACGCGCCGTTCTGTGCGTAATCGTACTCCGTAAGGCGGTTGATTTTCCGTTTTGGCTTCATCACTTCAACCCGAAATTCTCAAACAGATTGTTGAAATGTGGGTTGTAATAGGGGTCATAATTGTCGATATACTGTTGATATTTTGCGTAGAAATTCGCCTTCTCACGCTCGTAGCGCTTGGTGTTCTCGCTCAGGGTGTCAAGGCCGCGGCTCTTGCTCTCGTAGTGGTAGGCTTCGGCGCGGGGCGTGTAGACGTTCAAAAGGCCTTTCTGCCACAACTTCAGGCAGTAGTCCACGTCGTTGTAGGCAACGGCGAACTTTTCCTCGTCCAGACCGCCAAATGCACGGTAGAGTGCGGTTTTTGTCATCAGGCAGGCACCGGTCACGGCCATGTAATCCTGCGTCGTGACCAGGCGGTACATATCGCCGACGGCCGTGCGGGGGTAACTCTTGTGGCTGTGGCCCGCGCTGCCGTTGATGCCCATGAGCACGCCCGCGTGCTGGATCGTGTCGTCAGGGTAGTAGAGCTTTGCGCCCACCGCGCCCACATCGGGCCGCTGGCTGTAACTCAGCAGTTCGCGCAAAAAGTCGGGCGACAAAATCTCGATATCATTGTTCAGGAGCAGCAGGTGCTCACCCTCGGCAAACGTCGCGCCAAAGTTGTTGATAGCCGAGAAATTGAACGGGCCCTTCCCCTCAAACGTCACGACCCTGCAGGTCGGGAACCGGTCATGCAGCGTTTTATAGTAGGCGAATGTCGCCGGGTCAGTGGAGTTGTTCTCGATGACGATGGCCTCAAAATTGTCATACCCGGCGTTTTTGTACAGACTTGTCAGGCAGCGGTCCAGGTCGTCGGTGTGGTCCTTGTTGGGAATCAGCACGCTGATTTTCGGGTGGCCGGTCAGCTCGTACTTGACCTGGAACGCGCCGGGTGCATCAGGCACCGCCATGGCGTGCCCCGGCAGGCTGAGACGTTCGAGCTGCGCGTCGATGGCCCGCTCCCCCGCCGCGATGGCGTAGGGCTTGGCCTCCATGCCTGCGGCGGTGGAACCTGCGTGGCCGCGCCAGATGTAGAGCACTTTCTTGATATGCTCGATGCGCTGTGCTTTTTCGGTCAGGCGCAGAATCAAATCATGATCCTGTGCGCCGTCAAACTCTTTCGATTCATAGGCCCCGGCGGCATCCAGCAGTGGGCGGCTGAACACGGCCAGATGGGTAATGAAGTTGACCCCGCGCAGGTAGTCCGGCGCAAAGTCGGGCTTGAAGTGGTAGCCGCCCAGCTCCTTCAAATCGGCGGAGAGGACAATTTCATCACTGTACACAAAATCTGCACCGGTGTTTTGGATGGTCTGCACAACCTCGAACAGTGCGTTTAAATACAGTACGTCGTCGTGGTCCAGCAGGGCAATAAAATCGCCGGTGGCCAGCTCGAACCCACGGGTCGTGTTGGCCGCAATGCCGCCGTTCTCAATCGGTTCATAGACGATGATGCCGGGCACGGCCTTGGGCAGGCGGCTTTCCAGCCGCTTGTCGGCGTCGCTGGCGTCCACCAGCACCAATTCCCAGTTCGTGTAGGTCTGTTTGACGACACTTTGCAGCATTTCGTCAAAAAATTTCGGCGGCGTGTTGTACAGCGGGACGATGATGCTGACCTTCGGCCCCTGCAAATGTGCAGCGCGTTGGGCTTTCAGCTCCCGGCGCAGCGGGATATCTGCCCGATGCCGCCAGTCGTCGTGGTGCATGGCCAGCCCGACGCGAAATTTCACGTCGCGCCACAGCTGCTCGGCCCCCTGCTCCCGCAAGGTGCGCACACTGCGCCCGGCCAGATCCCGCAGGTGGGCAGGGTTCAAAAGCCGCCGCGCCATGCCGCCCACGCTGTCCTGTACGGCCAGGTCGGCGGGGCGCTCGTTGTTCGGTTTTGCATTTTCGGGCATCGTTTATTCCTCGGTAACTTTCGCCGGCATGGCGTCCTTTTTCTCGAACCTGCGGTACTCGGCGGTGATCTCCTTCGTCGGGCCTAAGCGGCGCAGATGGCCGTGGTCGAGCCAGGCGACCTTGTTGCACATACGCTCGATCTGGTCAATGGAGTGGCTGACCAAAATGACCGTGGTACCGCCGGAAAGCAGCTCCGCCATGCGCTTTTCGCACTTTTCCTGAAACAGGAAATCGCCCACCGACAGAATCTCGTCGGCAATCAGGATATCGGGCTTCGTCATCGTCGCCACGGCGAAGGCCAAACGCGCCACCATGCCGGAGGAGTAGTTTTTCAGCGGTACGTCGAGAAAATCCTGCAATTCGCTGAACTCGACGATATCGTCAAATTTTGAGTCGATGTACTTGGGCGTGTAGCCCAGCACCGTGCCGTTTAAATAGATGTTCTCCCGCGCGGTCAGGTCCATGTCAAAGCCCGCGCCCAACTCGATCAGCGGCGCAATCGTGCCGTTGACCGTGACGCGGCCCGCGCTGGGCTTATACACGCCGGAAATGACTTTCAGCAGCGTGGACTTGCCGCTGCCGTTTAAGCCAATCAGGCCGTAGAAATCGCCGGGCATGATATCAAACGATACATCGTCCAAAGCGAAGAACTCGTCAAAGCGCACGCCGCCGTGCAGCAGCGCCACGAAATACTCTTTCAGGCTCTCGTGCTTTTCTTTGGCAAGGTTGAAGCGCATCGAAACATGGTCGATGGAGATAATGGGTTTCTGCTCTGCCATTTCGATGCCCCCTTACATGTACAGGACGAATTTGTCCTGGTTCTTTTTAAAGACGCAGACGCCCAGCCCCAGGCTGAGTGCGGCGCAGAGGAACGGAATGAGCACCATGTTCGGGGTCAGCCCCTCGCCCCACATGACGCAGGAACGCACCGAGGTGATGTACCAGTAGATGGGGTTCAGGTTGATGATGTACTGCATCCAGCTTTCCATCTGGCGCGGGTCGTAGAAGATGGCGCTGCCGTAGACGAGCAGGGTGCAGAACACTTCCCAAATGTGCATGATATCGCGCACAAAAACGTAGAGCGTTGACAAAATCAGCCCGATGCCCAGGCTGAAAATAAACAGCATAACGATGGGATAGACGGCCAGCAGTACGGTCTTGACCGAAATGTGCGACCAGGTCAGCAGCGCCACGATGAAGAGCGCCACCAGGCTGAAGAAGAAGTTGACCAGCGCAAAGCAGCACTTTTCCAGTGGGAAAATGTACTTAGGGATGTACACCTTTCGCAGCAGCGGGCCGTTTTTCAGCACGCTCTCCATGGCCATGGTCGTACTCTCGCGGAAGAAGTTGAACATCAGCTGGCCGATGATGAGGAACAGCGGGAAATCCTCAATGCCCTGGCCGCGCTGGTTGAACAGCGCACCGAACACGGCCCACATGACCAGGCAGGTCAGCAGCGGGTTCAGCACGCTCCAGGCTACGCCCAGCACGCTGCGGCGGTATTTCAGCTTGAAGTCGCGGGTGATAAGATTTTGCAGCAGGTAGCGGTACTTCCAGAACCCTGCAAAGGTGTTTTTCAGATTTTGCACAGCTTATCCTCAATATTTTTCAAAATACTCGAACTTCTGCTCGGCGAAGGGGGTGTGCTCCTTGTCCTTGGCGCTGGTCTTGTGCGCACAGCCGCAGTCAGGCCACTGCACGTTGACGGTCGGGTCGTCGTACGGGATGCCGCCCTCGGCAGTCGGGTCGTAGACGTCGGTGCATTTGTAGCAGAACTCGGCCACGTCAGACAGCACGACAAAGCCGTGGGCAAAGCCCTCGGGGATCCAGAGCATCTTCTTGTTCTCGGCCGAGAGGGTCACGCCGACCCACTTGCCGAAGGTCGCGCTGTTGGGGCGGCAGTCAACGGCTACATCAAACACTTCGCCCAGCGTCACACGGACCAGCTTGCCCTGGGTGTGCTTGGTCTGGAAGTGCAGACCGCGCAGCACGCCCTTGGTGGAGCGGCTCTGGTTGTCCTGCACGAAGGGCTTGTCGATACCGGCAGCGGCGAACTCGTCGATTTGGTAGGTCTCCATGAAATAGCCGCGGTCGTCGCCAAAGACGGTCGGCTCAATGATCTGCACTTCAGGAATCTCAGTCTTGATAAAATTAAACTTGCCCATGGTTGGAATCTCCTTTTTCTATATTTTATAGGACAGTATATACATAGCGATACAGGTTATATTATACTCCATTATAGCGCATTGGGCAAGATGGCAGTAAAATTTTGTCGCTGCTGTAACAACACGTCCGCCTTTTCCGTCTTGTAGGGTGAGGGCAGATGTGCTATGATAATACGAAATGAAAGGATGGTGCGGCAGATGACAAAACGCGAAGCCCGCGCACAGGCCAGGACCCTGCGTGCAGCCCTGGATATGCAGGCTGTGGGGCGCGGCATGGCGGCAGTGCTCTTTCCCCTGCCCTGCTGGGCGGTGGCAGGCACGGTGCTGGCCTTTGCAGCCATGCCGGATGAGCCGGATACAGCGGCGATTTTGCGCCAGGCGCTGGCGGACGGCAAACACCTGCTGCTGCCCCGCGTGTTGAGCAAAACGGCCATGGACTGGGTGGAGATCCCGGATTTGGCTCTGCTGCGTCCCGGCGCTTTTGGGATTTTAGAGCCGCCCGCCGACTTGCCCGTTGCCGATCCGGCAGTCTTTGCGCGGCCGCTGGCGCTGATCCCCTGCCTGGCTGCTGGCCGCGACGGTGTGCGCCTGGGGCGCGGCGGAGGGTATTATGACCGCTTTTTGGCACACTATAAAGGGGCAAAGCTATTGCTCTGCCCCGAAGCGGTGCTGACGGATACCCTGCCCTGCGACGATTGGGACGCCCATTTTGCGCCCGAAGAAATTTTGACCGAGAAAGGAATACAAGTATGAAGAAGCTGCTTTTTGCAACAGCCCTGCTGGCCGCGCTGCTTTTGAGCGCCTGCGGCGGCAAAACCAACGACGATGATTTTATGAGCAAGCCCGCCGTGACGCCCGAACCGGGCATGGAGATCGACCCGGAATTTGGTGTTGACCCCGAGCCCGAAACCGATGAAAATGCCCAGCCGGCACCGGACGCCGAGCTGAGCGATATGGTGGACGCGCTCTATAAGATTCAGCCGGTGGAGCTGATGGGCATGGAGACAACGGCCATCGACCTGACCGACGAGACCTGGTACGGCTACCTGGCCGGGCTGACCGCCGACAATGTGGGCAAAGTGGACGCGGCTGTCATCAGCGAGCCGATGACTGGCAGCCAGGCGTACAGCCTTGTGCTGCTGCGCCTCAGGGACAAGGCCGATGCCCGCGAGGTCGCCGATTCGATGGAGGAAAATATCAGCATGCGCAAGTGGGTCTGCGTGGAGGCAGATAAGGCCCGCGTGGTCAGCTTTGATGATAAGCTGCTGTATGTCATGGCAGACAGTGAGCTGGTCGATGTCGATCTGTTAGCGGATGCTGCTGCAAAGGCCTTTAATGCAACATTCGATGTCGATGATTCCCTCGTCAATGAGGACGAGAGCGAGCTGCCCCCGGAACTGCTGTCCGCCCCGGCTGTGGCAGACTGAGCGATACAAAAAAACAAAGAGCCGTGCCCTTTGCGGGGCACGGCTCTTGTTGTTTACAGGCGGGATCAAGCCTTGGCGGCCTTGATCTCCTTGATGAGTTCGGGAACGACCTTGTACAGATCGCCGACGATGCCGTAGGTGGCAACGTCGAAGATGGGGGCGTTCTCGTTCTTGTTGATGGCGATGATGTTCTCGGAGTCCTGCATACCGGCAACGTGCTGGATGGCACCGGAGATGCCCAGGGCAACGTAGATGCGGGGATGCACGGTCTTACCGGTCTGGCCGACCTGGTGGTCAGCAGACAGCCAGCCCTCATCGGTGACGGCACGGGAAGCACCGACAACACCGCCCAGAGCCTCAGCCAGCTCCTCAGCCAGCTTGATGCCCTTCTCGGGGTCAGCGGAGATACCGCGGCCGACGGAGACGACAACGTCAGCACCGATCAGGTCGACGAGCTTCTCGGCGCTCTTCTTGATGTCGAGCACCTGAACATGGATGTCGTCGGCAGTCAGAGCGGGCGCAACATTCTCGATGACGACCTTGTCAGCACCGGCCTGGTCGAACGCCTGCATCTGCATGACGCCGGGGCGGACGGTGGACATCTGCGGGCGGAAGCGCGGGCAGATGATGGTAGCCATCAGGTGGCCGCCGAATGCGGGGCGGGTCATCTTCAGGTTGGTGTTTTCCTCGAACTTGGTGTTGTCCACATCAATGTTGGAGGTGGTGCGCAGGAAGTTCTTGTACTTCTCGACATCGACGTCCAGATGGGTGCAGTCAGCGGTCAGGCCGGTGTGCAGACGGGCTGCGCAGCGGGGGCCGAGGTCACGGCCCAGGTTGGTCGCGCCGATCAGCATGATCTCGGGCTTCTTGTCCATGATGAGGTCGCACAGCGCCTTGGCATAGCCATCGGTGGTGTAGTCCTTCAGCAGGGGGCTGTCGATATTGTAAACACGGTCAGCGCCGTAGCCGCCCAGAGTCTTGAGGTCAGCCTCAGCCAGGCCGCTGCCCATGACAACACCAGCCAGCTCAACGCCAAGGTCGTTGGCCAGCTTGCGGCCCTCGCTCAGCAGCTGATAGCTGATGGACTGGATCTCGCCTTCGCGCTGCTCGCAGAAAACCCACACGCCCTTGAAGGCGGCGGTGTCCATTGCATTGAATTCAGCCATTGTTCGTTTCTCCTTCCTCAAATCAGGTGCTTGTCGTTCAGGATGCCGACCAGCTGGGCAGCGTCCTCGACCTTGATGCCGGCGCCCTTGACCGGAGGAGCAAAGGACTTGTAAACGTTCGTCGGGGAGCCCTTCAGGCCGATGGTATCGGTCTCGATGAGCGGGTCATCCTTCAAAGCGTTGTAGTCAAAGACCTCGAGCGGCTTGTCGTAGCACTCGAAGATGCCGGAAACGCTCATGTAGCGCGGGGTATTCAGCTCCTTGATGCAGGTCAGCAGGCAGGGAGTCTGAACCTTCAGCTCCATGTAGCCATCCTCCAGCTGACGCTTGACAGTCAGGGAGTTGCCATCCTTCTGGATGTCGGTGACATAGGTGACCTGGGGCAGGTGCAGCTTCTCAGCGATCTGGGGGCCGACCTGGGCGGTGTCGCCGTCGATGGCCTGACGGCCGCAGAAAACGATATCCTCAGGGCCGACGCCGATCTTGTTGACGGCAGCAGCCAGAATCTGAGAGGTGGCGAAGGTGTCGGAACCGCCGAACTCGCGGCCGGAAACCAGCACGCCGCGGTCAGCGCCGCGGGCCATCAGCTCACGCAGCATACCCTCTGCCGGCGGCGGGCCCATGGTGACGACGACGACTTCGCAGCCGGTCTCGTCTTTCAGCTGCAGGGCAGCCTCAACGGCGTTGAGGTCATCAGGGTTGGTGATGGTCGCCATTGCGGAACGATCCATCGTGCCGTCAGCCTTGACAGCGACCTTGCCCTGCGTATCGGGAACCTGTTTGACACAAACGATTGCTTTCATTACGTCTGTCCTCCTTACTTCAGCAGCGCGCCGCTGATGACCATCATCTGCACTTCGCTGGTGCCCTCGTAGATCTCGGTGATCTTGGCATCACGCATCATGCGCTCGATGGGGTAATCGCGGGTGTAGCCGTAGCCGCCGAACAGCTGCAGGCAGCGGCGGGTCACATCGCTGGCGGTGCGGGCGGCAATGAGCTTGGCCTCAGCAGCCTCGACGCTGTAACGAACCTTCTGGCCGTCCATGGCAGCCTGCTTTTTCTGGGCAGCTGCGTAGACCAGATACTTGGCGGCGTCAACGCGGGCCTTCATCTCGGCCAGCTCGAACTGGGTGTTCTGGAACTGTGCGATGGAGCGGCCAAACTGCTTGCGCTCCTTGACATAGGCGACAGTCTCGTCGATGGCGCCCTCGGCAATGCCCAGAGCCTGGGAAGCGATGCCGATACGGCCGCCGTCCAGCGTAGCCATGGCCAGCTGGAAGCCCTTGCCCTTCACGCCCAGCAGGCGATCCTTCGGGATGATGCAGTCTTCCATGATCAGCTCGCAGGTGGAAGAACCGCGAATGCCCATCTTGTCCTCGGGCTTGCCGACCTTAAAGCCGGGATCGGTGCGCTCAACGATGAAGGCGCTGATTTCCTTCTGCTTGCGGCCGCGCTTGTCGGTGACAAAACCGGTGACGGCGATGATGATGAACACATCGGCAAAACCGGCGTTGGTGATGAAGATCTTGGAGCCGTTCAGCTTCCAGTGGTCGCCCTCGTCAACGGCGAAGGTCTGCTGGCCCTGGGCGTCGGTACCGGCACCGGGCTCGGTCAGGCCGAAAGCGCCGATCCACTCGCCGCTGCACAGCTTGGGCAGGTACTTTTCCTTCTGGGCAGGGGTGCCGTTCTCGTAGATAGGCGCCGCGCACAGAGAGGTGTGGGCAGACAGGATAACACCGGTCGTGCCGCAAACCTTGGACATTTCCTCAACCGCCATGACGTAGGACAGCACGTCGCCGCCTGCACCGCCAACGGACTTCGGGAAATAAATGCCCATCATGCCCAGCTTAGCCATCTTCTCAACGGTCTCTTTGGGGAAGTACTCCTCCGCGTCGACCTTCTTGGCCAGGGGCTTGACTTCGTTCTCAGCAAACTCCTTGTACATCTTCTGGACCATTTGCTGCTGTTTAGACAGAGTAAAATCCATTACTTAATCCTCCCTATATCAACAAACGCGGCCCGGCACGGTACATTGCCGCGCCAGGCGCGTAAGTTTACGAAATTACAGAGCGTCGACCGGGGTCTTGGTGCGGTCAGCGTTGTAGACGTAGAAGCCCTTGCCGGTCTTGCAGCCCAGGTTGCCGCCGCGGACCATCTTGCGGATCAGCGGGCAGGCACGGTACTTGCTGTCGCCGGTCTCCTTGTACAGAACGTCCATGATGGCCAGGCAGATATCCAGACCAACAAAGTCACCCAGCTCCAGGGGGCCCATCGGGTGGTTGGCACCCAGCTTCATGGCGGTGTCGATACCGGCGATGTCGGAGACGCCCTCCATCTTGATGAAGGCGGCCTCGTTGATCATCGGGATCAGGATGCGGTTGACGACGAAGCCGGCAGCCTCGTTGACCTGAACCGGGCTCTTGCCAATCTCGGTGCTGATCTTCTTGATGGCCTCAACGGTCTCAACGGGGGTGTTGACACCGGCGATGACCTCGATGAGCTTCATGCGGTCAGCAGGGTTGAAGAAGTGCATACCGACCAGAGGACGAGACAGGCCCTTGCCGATCTCGGTGATGGACAGAGAAGAGGTGTTGGAAGCGAAAACGCACTCGGGCTTGCAGATCTTATCCAGCTCGCCAAAGGTGGTCTGCTTGACCTTCATATCCTCGAAAGCAGCCTCCACGATCAGGTCGCAGTCAGCGCACAGGTCCTCTTTCAGGCCGGCGGTGATAGCAGCCATGCGGCGGTCGACTTCAGCCTGATCCAGCTTGCCCTTGGCAACCAGCTTGGCATAGCCAGCGGCGATCTTGTTCTTGCCGCCCTCGGCCCACTCCTGCTTGATGTCACACAGAGCAACGGTGTAGCCCTCGACCTGTGCGAAAGCCTTTGCAATACCCTGGCCCATAGTGCCAGCGCCAATAACGCCTACCTTCATAGTAGTTACCTCCAATTTAAGATAAAAGATGATAGATAAAAGATAAAAAAACCGGTGTGCGCGCTGCGCACGATTTTAAGATTTATCTAAAATTAGTTGTTCGTGAAAACCGGCTTCGGTTTCGGCTTCTCGCGGCTCAGGAAGCAGCCCATGCCCTCGACCTGGTCGTGGGTCTCGAAGCAGTCGCCGAACAGCTTCTCCTCGACTTCAACAGCCTTCTCGATGGGCAGGCTGATACCATCGTTGATGGCCTTCTTGCAGTTGCGCACGGCGATGGGAGCGTTCTTGGCAATCTTGCCAGCCAGCTTCAGTGCGGCGGGCATCAGCTCTTCCTGGGTGTACACAGCGTTCACCAGGCCGATGCGCAGGGCTTCGTCCGCCTTGATGTTCAGGGCAGAGTAGACCAGCTGCTTTGCCATGCCCATGCCGACGAGACGTGCCAGGCGCTGGGTGCCGCCGAAGCCCGGGGTGATGCCCAGGCCCACTTCCGGCTGGCCGAACACGGCGTTGTCGGAGCAGAGGCGGATATCGCAGCTCATGGCCAGCTCATTGCCGCCGCCCAGCGCGAAGCCGTTGACAGCTGCGATGACAGGCAGCGGGAAATGCTCGATCATCAGGAACACATCGTTGCCCAGTTTGCCGAAAGCCTCGCCCTCGGCCTTGGTCATAGTGGACATGGAGCCGATGTCAGCACCGGCAACGAAGCTCTTGTCGCCAGCGCCGGTCAGCACGACACAGCGGACGGTGTTCTGATCGATGGCCTCAAAGGCGGCCTTCAGGTCAGCCAGAACCTCCGGGTTCAGCGCGTTCAGCGCCTTCGGGCGGTCGATGGTCAGGACAGCAACAGCGTCCTGAATTTCGGTAGTAACAAAGGACATTTTTAATTCCTCCGGTAATTACATCTCAACGATGGTGGCGCAGCCCATGCCGCCGCCGATGCACAGGGTAGCCAGGCCCTTGTGAGCGCCGCGATGCTTCATGGCGTACAGCAGGGTGACCAGAATACGGGCGCCGGAAGCGCCGACGGGATGGCCCAGCGCAATAGCGCCGCCGTTGACGTTCAGCTTCTCCTGGTCGAAGTGCAGAGCCTCGCCGACGGCAACAGACTGAGCGGCAAAAGCCTCGTTGGCCTCGATCAGATCCATGTCGTCCACGGTCAGGCCAGTCTTGGCCATGACCTTCTTGGTGGCGGCGATGGGGCCCAGGCCCATGACCTCGGGCTCAACACCGGCCAGAGCACCGGCGACCCAGGTGGCCAGAGGCTCAACGCCCAGCTCCTTGGCCTTCTCCTCGCTCATGACGACCAGAGCAGCAGCGCCGTCGTTGATGGCGGAGGAGTTGGCGGCGGTGACGATGCCGTCCTTCTTGAAGCAGGGCTTCAGCTTGCCCAGAACCTCCATGGAGCTCATGCGGGGGCCTTCGTCGGTATCAAACACGGTGTCGCCCTTCTTGCCCTTGATGACAACGGGAACGATCTCGTCCTTGAAAGCGCCGTCGGCGATAGCCTTAGCGGCCTTCTCCTGAGAATGGAAGGCAAACTCGTCCAGCTGCTCACGGCTGATGGGGCTGTAACCGTACTTCTTCTGGTAGGTCTCGTTGGTGCAGACGTTCTCGGCGGTCATGCCCATGTGCATGTTGAAGCCGGTGGCGTCCCACAGAGCGTCATTGACCATCGTGTCGACCAGCTCGCTCTTGCCCATGGGGGAGCCCATACGGTAGCCATAGCGGCCCTTCATCATGGCGAAGGGAGCCATGTCCATGTTCTCCATGCCGCCTGCAACGACGATGTCGGCATCGCCGGCCTCGATCATCTGGGCAGCCATGTTGACACAGTTCAGACCGGAGCCGCAGACCACGTTGACGGTGACAGCGGGGGTCTCGATGGGCAGACCAGCCTTCAGAGAAGCCTGACGTGCAACGTTCTGGCCCAGGCCAGCCTGGATAACGCAGCCCATGTAGACATGGTCGACCTGCTCGGGCTTGACGTGTGCGCGGTCCAGAGCCTCCTTGATGACAATGGAGCCCAGCTCTGCAGCGGGGACATTGGCGAGGGTGCCGCCGAACTTACCGATGGCAGTACGGCAGGCGCTGGCAATGACGATCTTTTTCATAAGTAGCCTCCTAAAATAAGTCTCTTTTGGATGGACTATTGAGTAACTATCTATCTTCAAGCCGACGATACGTGCGGCATGAATGCGCTATAACTCCCCTGCTTCCCTCTTGACGATGAGGGCCTTTTCAACGTTGCGGGGCACAAAGCGGGAAACATCCTGCCCATAGTGGGCAGCCTCCCGCACGATGGTGGAGGAAAGGTAACTCCACTTGATGGCCGTCGCCAGGAACACTGTCTCGATCTCGGGCATCATGGCGAAGTTCGTGTGGGCCAGCTGAATCTCATTCTCGAAATCCGTGACTGCCCGCAGGCCGCGCACCATGACGGTCGCGCCCTTCTGCTTGGCGAAACTGACCGTCAGGCCGTTGAAGGAGTCAATCTCGACGTTCGGGATATTCTTGCAGGCATCCCGCAGCATGGCAACGCGCTCCTCGACCGTGAAAAGCGGGGTCTTGGCACTGTTGACCAGCACCGCGACAATCACTTTGTCAAACATACGGCTGGAGCGCTTGATAATATCGAGATGCCCGTTGGTGACGGGGTCGAAGCTGCCGGGATACATGGCAATGGTGGACATGAATGTGTGAACCTTTCGGTTTGGAATAACGCCTTACCTGTTAAAAATTAAACAACTTTAGGGGTAAAGCTAGGCACCTGCGCCGACGCTGGCTCTTTGGTTGTCCATTGGGTCAGGAAGTACGGCGGACTGGTGCCGCTGCGGTCAAGTCTCCTTGAACCGCTACTATAGTTTTACCATCTTGTTAAGGTTTTGTCAATGACGAATTTGTTGAAATTCAGTCAAATTTGAGAAAAAAACCAAGCTGACTACCTATTTATATAGGCAGACGCAGAAAAAAATCTTTTTTGGACAGTTTATCGGCTCCATTTGTAGGGGCGGGCATCGAACCCTGCGAAGCGGGAAACGTCGAAAAAACAATTTTTTAACCCCCTTCTCCCCTTCCCCCTCTTGACCCATGGACCATAACGTGTTATTATTTTAACATACGGGGCTTTGAGAGCGTCCCGCGTCTGAAAGAGTAAAACGAGGTGCTGTAAAATGAATTTTGAGGACCTGATCGCAAAAGTAAAGACCTGTGGCAAGCAGAAGCTGGCCGTTGCCGCTGCCGAGGACGACGCCGTCCTGGAGGCTGTTGACGCTGCCCACAAGCAGGGCATCGCCGATGCAATCCTCGTCGGTGACGAGGCAGCCATCCGCAAGATCGCGGCCGAACTGAACATCGACCTCTCCGACTATGAGATCATCAATGAACCTGACAAGGTGCAGGCTTCTCTCAAGGCCGTCAAGCTGGCCCACGACGGCGTGGCCAATATGTACATGAAGGGCCTGCTGGATACCAAGACCTTCCTGAAGAGTGTGCTGGACAAGGAAGTCGGCCTGCGCACCGGCAACACCCTGTCCCACGTCGCCGTGTTCGAGGTCAAGGGCATCGAGCAGCTGCTGTTCTTGACCGACGTCGCCTTCATGACCTACCCGACATTGGAAGATAAAGTACATATCATCGAGAATACCGTTGCTGTGGCCCATGCCTGCGGCGTCGAGTGCCCCAAGGTTGCGCCCTTGGCCGCTGTTGAGGTCGTCAACCCGAAGATGCCCTGCACCGTCGATGCCGACGAGCTGCGCAAGATGAACGCCGAGGGCAAGATCACCGGCTGCGTCGTCGACGGCCCCTTGTCCATGGATATTGCCATTGACCCCGAGGCTGCCCACCACAAGGGCGCCCAGGACCGCCCGGCCGCCGGCCATGCGGATATCCTGCTGTTCCCCGACATCCAGGCGGGCAACCTCGTCTACAAGACGCTGGTCCATACCGCCGACTGCAAGAACGGCTGCATCCTGACCGGCACCAAGGTACCCGCCATCCTGACCAGCCGCAGCGATTCCTTCCAGACAAAGGTCAACTCCATCGCGCTGGCCGCTGTTGTCGCGGCTGGACTGAACCAGTAAAAAATGCCTTCCCCCGAGGGGCTGCGCCCGCAGGCGCGTGTCGGAGCGCAACCGCCGAAGGCGGCTCTTAGCGCGTAGACGGAAGGTGGCCGAAGGCCGGATGAGGGGCGGGTTTGCGGCAGCCATCCGGCGGGCAATCACAATAAGGCTGCCCCTCATCAGCCGCCTGCGGGCGGCAGCTTCCCCCTTGGGGGAAGCCAAAGAATGTAAAAAGGAGACGTTCACAATGTCCATCAAAACCCTGGTCATCAATCCCGGCTCCACCTCCACCAAGGTCGGTGTGTTCGAGGATGAGACCCTGCTGTTTGAAGAAACGCTGCGCCACCCCACCGAGGAAATCGCCAAGTATGCCAGCGTCATCGACCAGAAGGACTTCCGAAAGGAGATCATTCTGGACTTTCTGAAAGAAAAGGACTGCGATCCCAAGACCCTCAACGTCATCGTGGGCCGCGGCGGTCTGCTCAAACCCATCCCCGGCGGCACCTATGCCGTCAGCGATGCCCTGCTGGCTGACCTGAAGGCCGGTGTCCAGGGCCAGCACGCCTCCAACCTGGGCGGTATCCTCGCCCGCGAGATCGGTGATTCCCTGGGCGTGCCCAGCTACATCGTTGACCCCGTCGTCGTTGATGAATTGACCGATAAGGCGCGCATTTCCGGTATGCCGGAGCTGCCCCGCCGCTCTATCTTCCACGCGCTGAACCAGAAGGCCGTTGCCCGCCGCTTTGCCAAGGAGAACGGCAAGCGCTACGAGGATCTGAACCTCATCGTCATCCACATGGGCGGCGGCGTCTCGGTTGGTGCCCATGACCACGGCCAAGTCGTGGACGTCAACAATATCCTGGACGGCGAGGGCTGCTTCAGCCCCGAGCGCAGCGGTACCGTGCCTGTGGGCGACCTGGTCAAGATGTGCTTCAGCGGCAAGTACACCCAGAAGGAAATCTACAAGAAGATTTGCGGCAACGGCGGCTTCAACGGTTATCTGCATACCAACGATGCCCGCGAGGTCGGCAAGATGGCGGAGTCCGGCGACGCGCTGGCAAAGCAGGTCTGGGAGGCATTCTTCTACCAGATTGCCAAGGATGCCGGCGCTATGGCCGCTGTCCTGCACGGCAAAGTAGACCAGATCATCCTGACCGGCGGCATTGCCTACAACCCGTTCACCGCCAAGACCCTGACCGATTACCTCGGCTGGATTGCCCCTGTCACCACTTACCCCGGCGAGGACGAGCTGCTTGCCCTCTGCCAGGGTGCTCTCCGCGTCATGACCGGCGAGGAAGAAGCGAAGAACTACTAATTTAATAATAGTAGTGCCCCTGACAGCAACCACGCTGCCAGGGGCATTTTGCGTTTGTAAGGGGCGGCGGCCTCGACGCCCCACGGAGTGGTGCTTAGTTTATTGGGCGGTTGTAGGGCGGCCTGCCCTCAGGCCGCTCTACATAGAGCCATTTCTGGGACAGAGGATGTAGGGGTGGATTCCATATCCGCCCGCGTGGCCTTCCCGCGAAGGGGTGCTTGCCATACACGCGCGGGCTGGGCATACCCGGCCCCTACGGTGTGGTGAGAGATATACAGTGCAAGAGCGGCCCGCGCCCCCGGGAGGGATAAATCCCATCCACTGCGACTAAAACAGATGTGCCAACAACTTTTTTACGGCGGGTATCCTGCCGATACGCCAGAACACTACCGCCCCGAGTACCCGCAAAAGGATAGCGTCCACGTCAAACCGGAATGGTGCGGTATCGGTGCGCACAAACAGCTGCGTGACCTCGATCACACTGCCGCCCAACACGGCAAGCCAGACGGCGGCCCCTGCCCCGCGCCAGCGGGGCGAGATACGCGGCAGCAGCAGAACCGGCACGGAAAACACGAAAAAGTTCATCCAGAAGGCAAAATGTCCGCGGAACGCATACCCGCCGCCGTTCAAGTACCCCTGCCTCGGCACCAGACAGAGCAGGTACTGCATGATTTGCCGAAACGGCACCAGATTTACATTTGCCTGCCACGATGGGTCGCGCCAGAAATCCAGCACCGGGAACGCTACACATCCGGAAAATGCTGTGGCAAAGTACAAATCGAACAGCCACAGCCCAGCCACGGCCATAGCAGATGCACGGCGAAAAGCCCGCGTTTCCGCCAGGCCATCCGTGCAGAGCAGGCGCAGCAGCCAAAAGGAGAATGTCGCAAAAACAAACGGCAGAACGACAAGCAGTAGCAGAGACGTTACGCTAAGACCATGGATGCCCGCCCCGCCCATCAACAGCCGCAGAAATTGCAGAGATAAAAACGCTGCGGCAAACAGCAGCAACCCGGCCAGCACTGTGCAGGCACGGCGGCGGCGCAGCTGCGGGCCAAGCTCCTGCGTGTAGCTGGCAAGCTGTTCCGCTGTGCGTGTCTCGGCGGCCTGTACCGCAGGCGGCTGGGGCTGGCTCTCCCCTGCCAGCAGCTCACCAACGCTGATGTCCAAAGCAGCGGCCAACGGCAGCAAAAACGAAACATCCGGCAGGCCCTTTCCTGTCTCCCAACGGCTGACTGCTTTGTCCGTCAGTTGAAGTTTGTCGGCCAGCTGGCGCTGCGTCCAGCCCTTGGCGCGGCGTTCGGCGGCGATAAACGTTCCGATTTTTGTAGCATCCATAGGAAAACCCTCCTGCATTGTTTTGCCCTTATCATAAAGAAACACGCCGATTTTGGCAACCTATGCTTCATAGAATTGCGCAAAATCAGCGTGTGTATGATACTTACTTATTCTGACTTGTTCTCGTTCTTCCCCAATTCCAACTGCCTGAAGCCCTCGCCGTGGACTTCGTTGGATTGGAGCATGATGATGAAACAGCCGGGGTCGATGGCTTGGACAGCGTGCTCAATCTCGTACAGTTGCTTGTTGGAGCAGGCACAGAGCACCACGTCCTTCGGCTGGCCGCCGTAGCCGCCGCGGCCCTGCAAAATCGTCGAGCCGCGGTCCGCTACCCGGTCAATCTCAGCACAGGCGGCCGCGCCGTCGTCGGTGATAATCATTGCCAGCATCGACGACGAGAAGCCGAACATCATCTTGTTAATGACGGCGGACACAATGAAATTGAACATGATACCGTAGATAATAGAATCCACATCCTGGAAAACCGCGCCGTTGAGCAGAATGACCGCCAGCGCCGCCGCAAAGGTGATGTTGCCAAATGGAAGGTGCGGGTGCTTGGCCTTGATGCCCATGGTGATGAAGTCCAGGCCGCCGGTGCTGGAATTGTTCATGTAGATCAGTGCGTCGCCGATGCCGCCCACCACGCCGCCGCAGATTGTGGCCAGCAGGCGGTCGCCCTGATAGACCGGCATGAGCGGCAGCAGATAGTCGGTGAACACCGCAAACAGCACCATGCAGTAGACACTGCGAATAAAAAACGATTTGCCGAGCAATTTATACGTGCAAAGGATAATGGGAATGTTGATCAGCACATTGCTCAAACCCATGGGGATGCCGAACAGGCGGTACAGAATGGCGCAGATGCCCGCAACGCCGGTGACGGGGACTTCGGACGCGACCGCAAAGCTGTAAATGCCCGCCGCCGAGATAAAGCAGCCCAGCATTTGCAGCAGGAAGTTCACGGATTTGTTTTTCGTCATAGGGGATCCTCCTCAACAAAAAGACCGGGAGCAAACAATGCTGCTCCCGGCCAAGCGTTTTACGCTCAAACGTTCTTTTTAATCTTGGATGCGCTGTATGTGTTCAGGGCGGAACTGTTCAGGTTATGCTCCAGTGCGGCACCGGCGGCGTACAGCTCGCTCTGGATGTCGGTGGACTTCATGCCGCTCAACAGGTCGTACATACTGTTCAGCTCGTCCACAGTGTAGGTCTTGAACGGATCAATCTTACGGGCAACCAGAATCGTCGTGCCCAGGTTGATGGTGGTCCAGTGGTTCAGCCCGGCCTCGTCCAGCGGGTCGGTCAGGTTGTTGTACTCGTCGCTGCCGTAGCTGCTCAGGTCGTCCGGCGTGTACAGCTGGGAAGCTGCGTAGTAAACGGCCTGGCTGGCGTCCAGACTGCTGCCCATGGCGGCCATCGCCTGCGGCACATAGGTCATGGCGGCGGTGTACAGGGCGCTGTTGCTGGCGGTCTCGGCGGTGGCGGTCGTGTTCAATTCGGCCATGCAGCTTTCGGCGGTGGCCATGATGGCGGCCTTCTGGTCGTCATCGGCCATCGAGTAGGTGGAGTAATCCACCAGCGGGAACTGCACAGCCTCGATGTAGTAGCAGTCGTTGTTGACGAAGTCGGTGTACTCGTCCTCGGCCACAGGCGTCGTACCGTCGGGGCCGTAGGTCATCTTCAGCAGAGCCTTGGCCTTCTGGGCGTTGAGCAGGTAGGTCTGCAGGCTCGTCTTGGAAATGCCATTGGCGGTATACAGGTCGCCGTTGGTGGACCACAGGTTGTCGGCAGTGTCGGCGGCCTCGGCGGTAGCGGCGTCATCCAGCACGCCGTTCATCTCGGTAAAGCGGCGCTCGACCTCGGCGTAGTAGGAAATGGCGCGGTCTGTCAGCTTGGCAACATACTCACTGCCGGTGGCGGTGACTTCCTCATCACCGATGGTGCCGGTGCAGGTGGCCTTCAGCACGGCCTTGACGTCGGAGGCAGTCTCGCCGGTGGCAAGCTCTGCCGCGTTGGCGGCGGTGTTGTAGGAGTTGTACTGGGCCAGCAGGTAGATACCGGCCGGGATCTCGATCCCGCCGATGGAGCCGACGGTGGACGGCGTGGACATGGCGCAGCCAGCCAGCGCCAGCACCATGGAAACAGCCATGGCAAGGCTGAACAGCTTGGTTTTAATGGAACGCATGGATTTGGTTCTCCCCTTTATGATTGGCTTTGCGGCACAACGCCGCAACATAAATGATATTATACCGCATTTTTGCCGCTATTGCAACCCCTGCGGGGGTGTGATATACTTGTGAAAAATGTGTGAGGGCACCTATGTAGGGGCCGCACATATGCGGCCCGCAACTTTCCCGTGAACGACCGCCTGTTTTACACGCGCGGGCCGGGCATGCCCGGCCCCTACAAAGCTACCGAGGAGATTCACTATGCTTTTAACCGCCGAACTCGACAGATTATCCGCCACCGATTGGCAGCCGTTTTTTGCGCAGGAGCGGGCAAAGCCGTATTTTGCGGAATTAGACGCCTTTGTGACAGCGGCTGCGGCGAAAAAGACCGTCTACCCCGCGCCGGAAAATATCTTTGCGGCGTTCCGCGCCTGCCCGGCATCGGCGGTGCGGGTGGTCATCCTGGGGCAGGACCCCTACCATGAGCCGGGCCAGGCTATGGGGCTTTCCTTCTCGGTGCCGGACGGCTGCAAGGCCCCGCCGAGCCTGCGCAACATCTTTAAGGAATTGGAGAGCGAGTTCGGCCCCGGCTGTGCCGCCCACACCGACCTGACCCCCTGGGCGCAGCAGGGGGTGCTGCTGCTGAACACCGTGCTGACCGTAGAGCAGGGCGCGGCCAACGCCCACGCGAGCCATGGGTGGGAGACGTTCACCCGCGCGGCGCTGGAATACGCCGCCGCTGCAGGCACGGCCCCGCTGGCCGCCGTGCTGTGGGGCAAGCCCGCCCAGAAATACGCGGCGATTTTTGAGAAGGCCGCCGCCCGCCGCCCGGTGCTGGTGCTGGAATCTGCCCACCCCAGCCCGCTTTCGGCCTACCGCGGGTTCTTTGGCTCGGCACCGTTTGGCAAAGTAAATGCTTTTTTAGAAAATAACGGTGTATCGAAAATTGACTGGTATCTGCCCGCAAACGCAACCCACAGTTGACAGATTGCCGGGGCCGATTTATGGTGTGCAACCGGGGATTCTGGTAGGATAAGGGCAAGGAAATTGAAGGAGGTACACCCAAATGATCTTTGCAGACAAACTTATCACCCTGCGCAAAAAGGCGGGCTGGTCCCAAGAGGAACTGGCCGAGAAACTGAACGTGACCCGGCAGTCGGTATCCAAGTGGGAGGGCGCACAGTCTGTGCCCGACATTGACAAAATCTTGCAGCTGAGCTGCCTGTTCGGCGTGACGACCGACTACCTTTTAAAAGACGACGCGGCCGAGCCGGAGTACACCGAGGACGATACCTCTCCCCTGCCCCGGGTGACGCTGGCCCAGGCCAACGATTACCTTGCCAAGGCCAAGGCCAACGCGCCCAGGCTGGCGCTGGCGACGGCGCTCTGTGTCGTCTCCCCCATCCCGCTGCTGGCGCTGGGGGCGTTGAGCGAGGCCGGCCTGTTCGGCATCTGGGATGACCTGGCGGAGGGCATCGGCCTCATTGCGCTGCTGGTCATCATCGCCGCAGCGGTGGCTATCTTCATGCAGTGCAGCGCGTCGGTGCGGGCGTATGAATTTTTGCAAAAGCAGGCCATTGAGACTGAGTACGGCGTCACCGGCCTTGCGAAGGAGCGCCGCGACGCCTTTGCGCCGCAGTACGACAAGGCCAACATCCTCGGCACGGTGCTCTGCGTTTTGTCGGCGGTGCCGGTGTTTGCTGCCATGATGGTTGGTGCGTCGTTTTTGGTGTCGGCGTCCATCTGCCTGGTGCTGGCCCTGGTGGCCTGCGGCGTCTACGCCTTTGTGCGGGTGGGCACGGTGCGGGATGCCATGGATCAGCTGTTGGAGGAGGGCGACTACACCCGCCCAAACAAAGCCATCAAGAGCCGCATAAACGCGCTGACTGCCGCCTACTGGCTGGTAGTGGTCGCCATCTTCCTGTGGTACACCTTCGGCCCCCAGGGAAACGGCCAGCCGCAGTACAGTTGGTTCATCTGGGCCATCGGCGGCGTGGTGTACGCCGCGCTGGTAATTGCGGTCAAGGCGTTTATGAAGAAGAATCGGTGAAAATAGCAGCACCCCCAACCAAAAACGGTTGGGGGCGTTATTTTTGTAGAGATGTAGGGGCCAGGCATGCCTGGCCCGGTTGTGCAAGACAGACGAGCAGTTATGGCAAGGCTGCAGGCCGGGCATGCCCGGCCCCTACAATCAAATCAGATGGAAATGCCCCAACGCCTTCGCCAGGCCGTCTTTCATAATATCATCCGTGACATAATCCGCGGCCTGCTTGGCGGTATCACAGGCGTTGCCCATGGCGACGCCGATGCCCGCATAGTCCAGCATCGTCACATCATTGCCGCCGTCACCAAAGGCGATGCACTGCTCCCGGGTCAGCCCCAGGTGCGCCAGCGTGTGGGCCAGGCCGTTAGGCTTGCCGCCGCCCTCGGGTAGGATATCGCAAAAATCATCCTCCCAGCGCACAGCCAGGCAGCCGGGGCAGCGGCGCAGGAACTCGGCCTCCTTCTCCGGCGGCAGGAACGCGCTGAGCTGGTAAATATCCTCGTGCTGGATCAGCGCGGCAACATCCCCGGCCCCCAGCTCCAGCTTTTTGGCAAAGTTGCGGCTCCAATCGTTGATAAGGTTGAACCGGCAGAAGTCCTTGCCTACAAAACCGACGGACAGCTGTTCTTTTTCAATGTACGGCAGCAGCGTTTGCAGCGATGCCGCCGGGATGTACTTGGTGTACAGCAGCTCGCCGTCGGCCAGGTAGCAGTACTGGCCGTTCATCGTGACATAGCCGTCAAAGGGGATGCCGTCCAGCGCGTGCAGGTACGGCAGATGTACCGGCGGGCGGCCGGTAGCAATAAACGTTTTGACGCCGTTTTTGCGCAGCCGGGCCAGCGCGTCCACCGTTGAGGCGGGCAGGTGCTTGGCCTCAAAAGGCAGCAGCGTACCGTCAATGTCAAAAAATGCAGCTTTGATATCCGCCATGGGGTTACTCCCTCTTCAGATTGCGGCCCATCAGCGCCATCAGGGCGTTGCGGGCTTCGAGCTTGCCGTCGAGGATGGCTTCCACAGCCTGCACGATGGGCATTTCGACTTTGTACTTTTTGGCAAGGTGGCAGGCGGCGGGCAGCGCGTTGATGCCCTCAACGACTTGGCCGACCTCAGTCTTGGCGTCCTCGACGGATTTGCCGCGGCCAATCAGCATACCGGCGTGCAGGTTGCGGCTGTGCATACTGGTACAGGTGACGATCAGATCGCCCATGCCGGACAGGCCCGCAAATGTCTCGGGCTTGCAGCCCATGGCGATGCCCAGACGGGAAAGCTCGGCGTTGCCGCGGGTGATAAGGGCGGCCTTGGCGTTGTCGCCGTAGCCCAAGCCCAGCGCGATGCCGACGGCCAGCGCAATGACGTTCTTGACCGCGCCGCCCAGCTCGGTGCCGCGGCGGTCGTCGTTGGTATAGACGCGGAAGGTCGGTGTGTTGAAAATTTTCTGCACAGTCTTGGCGGCGTCCTCGTCGGCGCTGGCGGCCACGATGGCGGTGGGCATATCGCGGGCGACTTCCTCGGCGTGGGTGGGGCCGGACAGCGCCACGACCCGGGCCGTGCGCTTTGCCTTGGTGAGCTCGTCCTCAATAATCTCGCTCATGGTCATCAGGGTCTTATCCTCAACGCCTTTGGCGACATCGACGATGATCTGGCCCTCCGGGATGTGCGGGACGGCCTTTTTGGCGGTGGCACGCACAAAAGGAGACGGCACCGCAAAGAGCAGAATATCGCGGCCCGTGCAGGCCTCGGCGATATCGGCGGTGTAGTGCATGGCGGCGGGCAGTTCCATACCGGGCAGGTTGGGATGGCGGCGGGTGGTGGAAAGCGATTTCAGCTCTGCCGGGATCGCGCTCCACACGGTCACATCGCGGCCATTGGCGGCCAGCAGCCGCGCCAGCGCAATACCCCAGGTGCCGGCACCGAATACGGCAATTTTAGTCATAGAAATAGTTCTCCTTGTAACGAGAAGGTTTGGAATGTAGGGGCGAGCATTGCTCGCCCGGGAACCGTGCGGTAGCCTGGCGGGCGACCAATGGCCGCCCCTACCGATGGTTGCCCAGCAGCCCGGCAAACAAGCGGTGCCGGGGCTTGGGGGCGGGGGCGTCCACATCCAGATAAACCCTCTCAAAGCAGTTGACGATGCGGGTGGTGCCGTAGGTGTGCTCCCGCGGGATGGAGGCACCGTAGTTCAAATGGATGTGCCCATGCAGCATATACTGCGGGTGATAGCGGTCCAGCAGCGTGGAAAACGCCGTGAACCCGCGGTGTGGCAGGTCGGTCATGTCGCCGTAGCCGTGCAGCGGCGCGTGGGTGACTAAGATGTCCACCCCGCCGTGGCGGTCGATCTTGCCGCGCAGGCGGTTGACCCGTTTTTTCATTTCGGCTTCGGTAAACTGCCAGGCACCGGTGTGGTAGCGGCAGCTGCCGCCCAGCCCCGCCACCCGCAGGCCGTTGTGGACATAGACCTCGTCATCAATGCAGATGACCCCCTGCGGCGGGAGCAGGTCGTAGCTTTCATCGTGGTTGCCGTGTACGTAGAGGACCGGCATCGGGGCCATGGTGGCTAAGTATTCCAGATAGTGGCGGCTCAAATCGCCGCAGGCGATGATCAGTTCGACCCCTTCCAGCTTGTCCGGGGTGAAATAGTCCCACAGGGCCTTGCATTCCTCGTCGGCGATAGCTAGAATCTTCACAGCTCGGCCTCCTTCTCCACCGGGAGAAGATCGCGGTGGATGCCCTGCATACGGTACATCGGCTTCGCGATATCGGCTAGCTCGTCATATTCGGGAATGTGGCCGTCTACGGCGTCGCACAGGTAGTCCATGTGGGCGATCTGCTCCAGGTCCAGCCCATGGCGGCCGCTGTTCTTGACGCTGCCGTCCTGCGCCGTGATGCGGCAGTGGAACGGATCGATCATACCGGAAGTGACGCCGGAACGCAGGATCTGTGCCAGATGGTTGACATCGGGCGGCAGTTCGCGGCTGAGCAGCACGTCCATGACGCCGCTGTTCATGCCCCACCAATAGTTGACGGCGCGGCCGTCGGTGCCGGATTTATCCCGCACCCAGCCGCCGTTCAAAACGGTGCGGATGACATTCTCATAGAACTGGCCCCAGTGCCAGAACGGCGTAGCCAGGTCCTGCAATACGCCGCCGGGGCGCACCAAAAATGTGCCGAACTCCCGCTGCGGGCGGTTGGGCATCGGTGCGTCGCGGCCCGAAATAACCGTGATGCCCTTCTGGGTGAAGGTGTGCAGCGGGTCGGCCTGGTCAGGCAGGCAGGTCCACAACAGCTCAATGCGGGCGCGGGGATTCGCCATGCGGGCGCCCAGCGCAAAGGCGTTGATGTTGGCGGGTACGCCAAAGCTCGGGTAGTCGGCCACATAGCCGATGCGGTCCGTGCCCGCCATGGCACCGGCAATCGCGCCGGTGATGAACTTGGCCTCGTACACGCGGGTGTAATAGGTGCGGATGCTGGCATAGGGCATCTCCATCGAGCAGTTCAGAATGCGAACCTGCGGGTGCTTGACGGCGGCGCGTAAGGACGCACCCACCAGCTTGGGGCTGGTGGTGAAAACAACGTCTGCGCCGTCGGCAATGGCCTGCTCGACCAAGGCATCGGCGTTCTCACCGGGGACTGCGTTGAAGTAGGCGGTCGTCTCGACCTGGCCCGCAAATACGGTGTCCAACTGGGTACGTCCAAACTCGTGCTGGCTCGTCCAGGAGCTGGTCCCGGGGGTGCGCTCGTGGACAAAGGCAACTTTCAAGTGGCTGGGTGCGGTGTGCTTGCCGGGCAGAATGCGGTCCAACAGCCCGGTCTGCTTCGGCTCGGCGGGTTTGTCGCTGACACGCACGGGGTCAGCCTTTTGCAGGGCCAGCACATCGTCCCACAGGGCGTCGAGCTTCTCGCTCAACTCATTAGGGCTGAGCTTGGCAAGCTCCTCTTTGGTGTAAACGCGCAGCAACAGCAGCAGTACGTCGCCCACTGTGCAGCGCAGTTTTGCGCCGCCGTGGGCCAAAAAAGCCTTTTCGACCCAGTTGTAAAGGGATAATACCTCGGCGCGGTCGTCGCCGCTCCACTTTTCATCCGGGCCTTTGCCCAGGATTTTTTGCAGGCGGGCATAGCTGCCGGGCTTGGTGAAGGTGAGCAGATAGTTCTGTGTGATGGGGTAAAAGTGCATGAACTCGTAGTACATCTGCACGGCGGGGTCGTCGCTGTACTGCGGCACGACGCGGATGACATTGCCCAGAATGCTGGTCGCGTCAAAGTATTTCAGCACGCTGACGCGCTTGTTGCCCTCCTGCACATAGAAGCGACCCATGTACTCATAGCAGCGGATGGGGTCGCGGATGCCCTCTTCCAGATGAGACAGGCAGAGGTTGACCCACTTACTGGCAAACTCGGTCTTGAGGTCCAGCAGCGGCATAAAGTTGGATGCGAACGCTGCGGTGCGGCCAGTCGTTTTGGTGCCCACCAGCAGATTCAGCGGGATATCCACCTGGCCGAGGGGAATTTGATTTTCCACCGGGACATTTTGCAGGATATCGTCCAGCACAGGCAGAAACGGCGATTGCCCGGCAAGCATTTTCTCCCGGTAATCGCGCAGTGCCAGCTTTTGGGCTTTCAGGTACAGTTCATTTCCCTCGTTGCGGTTCACAGCCGGTCGCCTCCTCGATTCTTATACAACAGATACAAAATTATTATAACACATATGTGCGGAATATACAAAGATTTTTGCAATTACCCTGTATGCACCGCCTTCGGGTACACCTTATACATCCGGTCATTGTCGTAGTGCTCGTCTAAATAAGTTTCGATGCTGTTCGCGGCGGGAACGCCGTTCAGGCGGTCGTTGTAGCGCACCAGCGCAGCCGAGCTGACGACCATATCCGCCGCCATGAACACGCAGAGCGCCCAGGTCAGCACCGTGCCGAAGCGGCGGGGCAGCTTTTCGATGGCGGCAGAAATCGGCGGGTACAGCACTTTGAACCACGCCACCGCCGCAAAGCCCCAGAAGAAGCAGTACAGCAGGTTGATACGCCCGCCCAAATTGAACGGTATCGCGCTGTAATCCCAGAACACCGCGCCGAACACGACCTCGGTAAAGACGCTGCACAGGTACTCATAGGCGCCGCCCAGCAGCGTGCCGGTGACAAACAGCCAGCTGGCGGGTTTGTCCTTGTAGCGGTAGAGCAGCTGTGTGACCAGCGCGATGGCGAGGCCCCACACGATAGAAAACGGGCCCCACACCACACTGGAACGGCTCATCCACTCGCCGCCCGTGACGCGGCAGAAAATGGTCTCGGTGATATCGCCCAAGAACGCGCCGATGAAGAACAGCAGAATGATTTTATAGGGGCTGCACCCGGCGGCAAAGGTGCCACTTTGCTGCCGTTCGGGGCGGGCAAAGGTCAGGGCCGGGTGGGCTTTGGCCATACGGCGCTCCACACGATCCAGGATCCACATACCGCCGCGCACCGTCATGTTGGCAAGGCGGTTTTCGATGGCCTTGGCGGCGGGCCACTTGTAGCGCAGGCCCGCCATAGCCAGCAGTGTGCCGACCAGATCAATGCCCAGCACCACCAGCGATGCCCACAGCACTACGGCGGCCAGGCCATGGGGAATCAGGCTGAACAGCGCCAGCAAAAGCGGGTTGCCCCACTTGAGCAGCACAACGCCCAGCACGCCCCAGGTGGCCGATGCACCCAGGCAGATGTAACCGTCCAGGCTGAACGGCATAGTGCTGTAATCCCACCAGCGGGTGTGGGAGGTGCGCTCCAAAATGTGCCCGCCGATCCACTCAATGACGGTGGCGTAGACGGCGCTGAACACAAAGAGGAAGAACCAGCCGTCGCGGCTCATATCCCCCAAAGCAAACGTGATGACCAGACCGCCGATGCCGTACAAAATGCACAGCGGGCCGCTCAGAACGCCCCGGTCCTGGTACTTGCGGCGGACCGCCGCCGTAAAGACGACCTCTCCCACCCAGCCCAGAAACGAGTAAGTGAAAAATAGAAATGCGATTTGGTAGAATGTCATAAAGGTAACTCCTGTTTAGGGGATAACGTTTGCAGGGGCGGAGGGACGTTCTCTTTCTTTTTTGCTGAATACACACCCGCAGTAATCCTGCCGGTACAACCCATACGCGGCGCTCAACTGTAAACTGCGCTTGTAGCCGTCCTTTTTGCGGAACTCACTGGGCAAAAACGGCACGCCGTACTGCTTGCCCAGTTCGGTGCCCAGGTCGTTCAGGCGGATGGGGTCCTTCATGGGCGAGATGGACAGCGTCGTGCAGTACCAGTCAAAGCCGTGCGCGGCGGCATAGCGGGCGGCCTGTTCCAGCCGAAGCCGGTAGCAGACCGTGCAGCGTGCGCCCTTCTCCGGCTCGCTCTCCAGCCCCTTCACGGCGGTGTAAAACTCCTGCGGGTCGTAGGGCAGCTCCACCACCGGGTAGTGGTAGCCCGCCTCCTCCACAAAGCGTTCCAGCTCGGCCTCCCGGCGGTGGTACTCCTCCGGCGGGTAGATGTTGGGGTTGTAGTATAAGATCGTGATGTCGAAATGCGCGGCCAGGCGTTCCAACGTTGCGCTGGAACAGGGCGCACAGCAGGCGTGCAGCAAGAGCTTTGGCCGCGTGCCGTCCAGTGTGCGCAGGACCTTTTCCATTTCCAGCTGATAGTTGATGCGGTTTGGCATGAAGAAACCTCGTTTTTACACGGTGACGGCCACGCGGCGCTTGCGGCGGGCGAACACACTGTACCCCACCGTGCCCAGCAGGCTCAAGGCGGAAATGACCTCGAACACGCGCCAGAAGCCGGGGGCCTGGTACCAGACACGCACAGTGCCGGTGTAGTTGGCGGGGATCGTAAGCACAATACGCTCGTTCTCGCCGCTGGTGATGGTAAAGGGTTGGCCGTTTTCGTCGGCCGCGTAGTAGTTGCCGTAGTTAAAGATAGGCAGCGAAATGGTTGCCTCGCCGCCGTCGTTCTGTACGCTTACGTAGGCGACGCCTTGCTTTTTCTCATAGCTGACCAGGTGCAGCTCATCGCTGCCCGGCTTGGGCTGCGCCCAGATCGTCTCGTAGGAGCTGGTGCCGTCGATGAGGTACTCCCCCACGCCGATGCAGCTCGTCGGGTTTTCGTAGCTGAACACATTGTAGCTGACCTCGCGTTGGCCGTTGAGCATCTGCGCCTGCATGGCCCCGGTCATAAACAGGGCGGCAGCGGCCAGCACTACGGTGGCGGTCAGCCCCAGGCGGCGGTCACGCGCCGTCAGCAGCTTGACGGCCATAATGACCGCCAGGCAGAGCAGCACCGTCGCCAGCGAGAGGAAACGCCACGGATACTGGAACAGCCCGGCCAGCTTGCCCGCCGTGCGGCCCAGCGTGGTCTGCACGTAATCCCAGGGGAAGATGTGCAGCGCCAAAAACACCGTCAGCGCAAAGAACCCGGCGGCCGTCGTCAGGATGGACGCGGCCTGGCCCTGGGCGTCGCGGCGGCGCAGCAGGCAGAACACGACCAGCCCCAGCCCCAGAATCAGCGGCAGCCCCAGCGAGAGCATCATGTCGGGGTTCGTGCCCGCATCCGCGCCCGCAAAGCCGTTATAGAAGGGGTTGAACAGCTGTATCAGGTAGAGGCCCTGGAACTGAATTTTGCCGATCAGAGGGCCATTGACCATGAAGGGAATCGACGAAGTGGAGAGGAAGAACGGCACCAGATACCACGCGCTCAACCCCACGGCCAGCAGTGCGGCCTTGACCCAGGCCAGCAGCCGCGCGGGGCGCAGCGTCTCCCGCAGGCGCAGCAGGCAGAAGAGGATGAGCAGCAGCGCCGTCAACTCGCAGGAGAGCAGATGGCTCTGCACCATGGCCGCCATGCCCAGCGACATGGGCAGCCAATCGGCAAAGCGGGGCTTGTCCCTGGTGTAGATGCCGTACAGGCCCGCCAGCACCAGCGGGAAGAAGGCCATGGCCGTGAATTCGCCCGCAGCGGCGCGGGTGTAGACGCAGACGAGCCGGTAGCAGGACAGGGTGTAAAGCAGTGCCCCCAGCAGGCCCAGGCGGCGGCTGGCCGCGATTTTGGCAAAGCTGTAATAGGCAATGGCGCAGGTGACCAGCGTCACAGCAAACAGGTAGATTTGGTAGCAGGTGCGCAGCGGCAGCCACAGGTTGTACAGCAGCGCGGGCAATAGCAAAAACAGCTCGCAGTAGCACAGCGGGTTCGCGTAGCCGTAGCCGTTCAGCGTCGTGGTGGTGAACCGCACCGGGAACTGGCCATAGGACAGCTCCGCCGCCATGGCAGAAATGCGCTGCAGGTGGTAGTCCATATCGTGGCCGAAGTAGAGATAATTGCTGAACAGCGGCAGGCAGGCAAACGCCGTGATGGCGATGAGCGCCAGCGGCAGCCGCAGGGCACGGCGGCTGGCAGCGCCCTCCTCCCCTGTTTTGGCAAACAGCAGCCAGAGCAGGAAGTCCACGACCGCGAAGAACAGCGCAAAGCCCAGCAGCCGGGTGACGCGGTAGATGGGCTGCTCGGTCAGGGTGATGGCGTAGAGATAGAGCTGGCCCTGGCCGTTGTAGTGCAGCGTGGCGGTCAAATCGTTGAGCCGTGCGCCGCTGCTGACCCACAGCCGGGTAGTCAGGGTGCGGTGGCAGTCATCCAGCCGCAGGGTGTCGGCGCTGACCGCCGAGGGAACCATGGCGCTGGAAAAGCTCAATGTACCGGCGGAGTTGAGCATATTGAAGGTGGGCGCGTCGGGCGTCTGGCAGGAGAAATACTGCACCGTCACCTCATACGCGCCGGACCGCACCGTCTGCCCGGCAGAAGGGAAATCCAGCGGGTCACTGGTCTGGAAGTTCGTCTGGTTCCACACCTGGAAGTGATCCCCCTCGTTGGAGGCAATGTCCGGGAAGGGGTTCTCGAACAGGTCGGGGGTCATCGTCAGCTTGTAAGGCGCACCGAACAGACCGGCCGCCAGCACGCAGAGCACGGCCAGCTCCACCGCCAACAGGGCAGCGAACAGCCGGTTGCGCTTGCAGAAAGCAAAGAAATGTTTCATCCGTAAATCCTCTTTTAGTTAGCCGTCCCAGATCATGAGCTTGGCATTCACGATACCGCTGTCCTCCACGGTGGCAAGGTAGTCGCCGTTGGCGTCCCGCGGGGTCTGGGTACAGTCCAGCAGGCAGATGGCGCGGGCTTCCTCGGTGCCGTCGGCCAGGCGGACTTTGTACTTGATGACTGCATTATCGGGCACGCAGGCGCTCTGCACATAAACCTGCACGCCGTCCATCAGGTCACTGTCGGCGCTTTGCAGCCTGCCGCACCAGGCCAGGTCGTACCCGCCGTACTTGCGGTAGGTCTGGTAGGCGTAGGTGTTCCCGGCGGGGGCATCGTAGGTCGTGCCCAGCACGGCAGCGTGCAAGTCGCGCCCGGTGAACCGGCTGAAAAAGGCCGTCTCGGCGTCGGCGTTGCTGTCCCAGACATTCTCATTGCAGAGAATGAGATCCCCGGGCTGGACGGCATCTGCCAGGCCGGATTGGATGGTGCGCACAAAGAACTGGTAGTTATCCAGATTCTCGGCGTGGTGAGTGCGCACGACGCCCCGCAGGTAGGAGCCGTTCAGGCAAAGCCCGGCGGCCAGCGCGGCGGTCAGGCCCAGCCGCGCCAGAATGGACAAAATTTGGGGCAGCTTGCGGCAGGCACCCGCCAGCGCAGCCAGCAGCACGGCCACCACCAGCGCAAAGCCGATGGAGCTCGCGGCGGCGGGGATGTAGCCCCACTTCCAGGTGATGGCCCCGGGAGCCTGGTAGCGGGCAGACAGCGCCAGCAGCAGTGCGGGCAGTGCCCAGACCGCCAGGCCAAACCCGGCGGCGGCGCCCAACATTTTGCGGTTCAGTTTTTCGCGCGGCACGGCGAAGAAAAGCAGCAGTCCGGCCAGCACGCCCAGCACCAGCGGCCACAGTCGGTCGCCGTTGGAGAGTACGCCGCAATCCTCCTGCAAAATGCGGGAGTTCAGCCCGGGGATGGACGCAGCCATCTGCTGCACCAGCACGCGCAGCACCTGGGGGATATCCAGTGAGACCTGATTGCCGGTGCCGCCGCTGCGACCGCACAGCATATGGAATATGAGCGCCACGCCCATGCCGCCCAGCGCGGGGGCGGTGTTGAACAGCCCGGCTTTGACGCTGCGGGCACGCAGGCACCAAACCACAAAGGCCAGCGCCGCGAACATATAGCCAATTTCATAAGTACCGCAGGCGACGAAGGAGAGCAGCGCTGCCGCTGCAGCCCAGCCGCGGCGGTGGGAATTCTCCCACCCAAACAGGCAGAGCCAGGCCGCCATGGCCCAGAACAGCGCCCGCTGGGGCACGGCGTAGTAGCTGTACATACCCTCGTTCCAGATGGGGGCCGCCGCCATGGCCAGCGTAAAGCCGCCCAGCGCCAGGGCATCCCCGCTGCCGAACCGCGCGGCCACCCGGCTGACCAGGAACGCCGCCGCCCCGGTCCAGGCAATGATGTAGAGCCGGTAATGGCTCAAACTGCCGTAAAACAGCAGCGCTACCGCGTTGGGGTAGTGGAACGGAAAGAACCGAACCTCCTGCAGGGTGAAATACCGCAGCCGCCCCTGCAAGTCCTGCAATAGGTATTGCCAGAAGGGCATCCGCTGGAAGTCGTACATCCAACGGTTCAGCGTTAATTTGTCGTCCCCTTCCGGCGGGATGCTGATGGTGACGCGCAGATACAGCACGCCCACCGCAAACACCAGCAGATAGGCCGCCGCTAAAAATAACCAGCGGTACCGCCGGTAAAACGTCTTGACCTGTTCCATGGGGGTAAAGGCCTCCTCTTTTTGACACACATATATTCATAGTATAGCATAAACCCCCGCTGCACGCAACGCACAGCGGGGGTGGAAAGCGGATATTCTGCGGCAGGAACGAAGAAAACGAAAATTTACGACTTCACAGGCTTCTTCAGCATACCGACCAACAATGTGGTCAGCAGACTGCCAGCCGCCAGGGCAGCCAAAAAGCCCAGCGGATTGCCTATGACGGCAAGCAGGAACAATCCGCCGTGGGGCGCAGGGCAGCCGCAGCCAAACAGTACGGTCAGGAACCCGGCCAGCGCACTGCCTGCCATGCAGGAGGGTACGACCCGCAGCGGGTCGCGCAGGGCAAAGGGCAGCGCACCCTCGGTCACAAAGGACGCGCCCATCACAAGGTTCTGCGGCACGGTGCGGCGCTCGGCCTTGGTGAACCGCGTCGGGAACAGCAGGCAGGCCAGTGCCAGCCCCAGCGGGGGGGATCATACCGCCCGCCATGACGGCGGCCATGAGGTCATATTGGCTGTTGGTCATAGCCAGCGTGCCGGTGACGTAGGCCGCCTTGTTGATGGGCCCGCCGTAGTCGGTGGCCATCAGCGCACCCAGCACGGCACCCAGCACCAGGCGGCTGCCGCCCTGCAGCTTGGCAAGCGCCAGCGACATCCAGCGGTTGAACCGCCCCAGCGGCGGGTTGACGACCATAAGCATCAGCCAGCCGACAAAAAGCAAGCTCAACAGCGGCACCAGCAGCCCGGTCTTGATGTGGTCCAGATCCTGGGGGATGCGGCGGAACAGTCGGTTCAGCAGGCGTACCACCAGCCCGGCGGCAAAGCCCGCAATGAGGCCCCCCCAGAACCCGCTGGGGATCCAGCTGAGTTTGGTGGCCGTTGTCATGCCGGTCTGGGCCAGGTAGCCGCCCATCAGGCCGGGCATCAGGCCGGGCCGGTCGGCAATGCTGTACGCGATGAACGCGGACAGAATCGGGTACATCATGGCGAGCGCGGCGTTGCCGACGTTCGTCATCATCGTGGACCAGTTCGCCGGGCCGCCAAGGTGCTGCAAAAGCAGCGAGAGCGCCAGCATCACGCCACCCGCCACCACAAAGGGCAGCATATGGGAGATGCCGCTCATCAGGTGGCCGTAGTACTCGCGGCCCAGCTCCTTCCAGTCGTTGGTGCGGAAAGCGTGGCCGCCGCGGTAGATGGATGCTTTGCCGGAGACGGCCTTTTCCAGCAGGGCATCCGCGTTGCGCACGGCCTCCCCTGCCGAGGTGTAGACCAGCCGCTTGCCCACAAACCGCGCCAGTGAGATCGAGCGGTCTACCGCCACGATGATGCAGTCGGCGGCCTGGATCTCGTCCTCGGTCAGTTCATTGCCCACGCCGCCCGCGCCGTTCGTCTCCACTTTGATGGTCAGGCCCCGGGTCTGGGCGGCCTGCTGTAAGGCCTCGGCCGCCAGGTAGGTGTGGGCAATGCCGGTGGGGCAGGCCGTCACACCCAGCAGCCGGTAGCCCGGCTCGTTGGTGGGCGTCGGCGGGGGCGCGGCCGGGTCGTCCTGGGCTTCGCGCCGGGCAATGGCACGGCAGAAGGCCTCGGGCGTCTCACTCTGGCGCAGACTGGCGCAGAAATCGGTATCCAAAAACAGCGTTGCCAGCTCGGCCAACACCTGCACATGCAGGTCGTTGGCCTCGGCGGGGGCAGCGATGAGGAACAGCATCTCCAACGGCTGGCCGTCGGGCGTATCGCAGGGCAGCGGCGGATCCAGCGTCAATGCGGCCAGCTGCAATTTTTCCACCGCGGTGCTCTTGGCGTGGGGGATCGCCAGTCCATTGCCCACGCAGACGCCGCCCAGTTCCAGCCGGGCGCGGACATCTGCCGCAAAGACTGCCGTGTCCGTCAGGACTTTGGCCCCATCCAGCAGCGCCACAAGCTGCTGCACCGCGCCCTGCAGGGAATCCGCCCGCTGGCGCAGTGCGACACAATCCGGCCGCAGGTAGTTGGCAATGCGCATCGTCGTTCCTCCGTTTACTAAAAAAGCGGTTCCGCCGCAACGGAACCGCTATGAGAGCTTGAAGAATTAGTTGAGCAGGGTCTTCTCGGTCTCGGGATCGAACAGATGGATCTTGTGGGTGTCCATGGCAACGGTGATCTTGTCGCCGCGGCGAGACTTGGAAGTGGGGGCAACACGAGCCATCAGGTTCTGGCCCTGATAGGTCAGGTACAGGTAGATCTCAGCGCCCATCAGCTCGGAAACCTCAACCTCAGCGCCAATGTGGCTGTTGGGATGCTTGTCCAGGAATTCCTCATCGTCCTTGATATCCTCGGGACGGATGCCAACCTTCAGGGTCTTGCCAACGTAAGCGTCCAGCTTGCCGTCAGCGGTCTTTTCCTTCGGCAGAGGAATGTCGGTGCCAGCCAGATCAACGGTGAACTGGTCGCCGTTCTTCTTCAGGGTGCCGTCCAGGAAGTTCATCTGGGGGCTGCCGATGAAGCCTGCGACGAAGATGTTGCAGGGATAATCGTACAGGTTCTGCGGGGTATCGACCTGCTGGATCATGCCGTCCTTCATGACGACGATGCGGTCGCCCATGGTCATGGCCTCGGTCTGGTCATGGGTAACATAGATGAAGGTGGTAGCCAGCTTCTTGTGCAGCTTGATGATCTCGGTACGCATGCTGGTACGCAGCTTAGCATCCAGGTTGGACAGAGGCTCGTCGAGCAGGAAGACCGCCGGGTTACGGACCATTGCACGGCCCAGGGCAACACGCTGGCGCTGACCACCAGACAGAGCCTTCGGCTTACGGTCGAGCAGGTGCTCGATCTCCAGGATCTTAGCAGCCTCGCGGACGCGCTTGTCGATCTCGTCCTTGGGCATCTTGCGCAGCTCCAGACCGAAAGCCATGTTCTTGTAAACGGTCATGTGCGGGTACAGAGCGTAGTTCTGGAAGACCATCGCGATGTCGCGGTCTTTCGGGGGAACGTCGTTGATCAGACGGTCGCCGATGTACATCTCGCCGCCAGAGATCTCCTCCAGGCCAGCGATCATACGCAGGGTGGTGGACTTACCACAGCCGGAAGGACCGACGAAAACGATAAACTCCTTATCCGCGATTTCCAGGCTGAAATCGGGAACAGCGGTAACATTGCCGGGGTAAACTTTCTTGACGTGACGGCAGCTAATGGAAGCCATAATGCTCATCCTCCATAAAATTCAGTGGTATTCAGCCCATGTAGAGGGGGCTGTTTCTGTTGACATGATTATAATAACAGGTTATAATCTATTTGAAAATAGCATTTTATTGATATCGAGGTGCCGAAATTGATATTTGACCCAGAAATTTACTGCAATGCTGCCGAGAACGCCGAGCTGGACGGCAGTACCCCCCTGACCCTGGCCGGGAACGGCTTGTGGGTGGGGGTACTCTCCCGCGGGGAATGCCTGCTGGACGGCTTTGACCGCCCAGGCCAGAGCGGCGATATCCTGCTGGGGCCTGCCCCCCTGACGCTGACGCCCCAAGCGGACTGCCACCTGCTGGCTGTGCGGCTGACCGGCCACTGCACGGACGCCTACCTATTACAGTCGGGTGCGGCCCGCTGGGCTGACGGCGCGGCCTGCCCCGGCGCGGCCGAGCTGATTGCCCAGCTGCACGGTATCCACACGGCGGCGATGGCCTATGCGCTGCTCTGCGCCGTGGGCAAGGCTGACGAGACGGCCCGTCCCCTGCCCCCGCTGGTGGCCGAGGCTGTGGCGGCCATCCGGCAAAACTACATGGCCCTCTACGGCGTGGAGGAACTGAGCGAGCAGCTCGGCGTGACGAAGAGCCATCTGGTGCGGGTGTTCAAGCAGGAAATCGGTATCCCACCCGGAAAGTACATGACGAATGTGCGCATCGAGGCCGTGAAGGCGCTGCTGCTCAGCGATGAGTATAACCTGGATATGATTGCGGGCCTGACCGGGTTTTCCGGCGCAAACTACCTCTGCCGCGTGTTCAAGCGGGAGGTGGGCCTCTCCCCTGCCGCCTGGCGTGCCGCCGCTGCGCCGCTGCCCGCCGTGCCCAAACTGCCGCCGCGCAGTCAGGAAATGTATGTGTAAAAGAATATGGCAGGAGCAGTAGGGGCCGGACATGTCCGGCCCGCAGTCTTCCCGCAAGCTTCCGTTTGCCATACACACCCGGGCCGGGCATGCCCGGCCCCTACTGCGCGATGACATAAAAAACCTCCCGATGCAAGAGCATCAGGAGGCTTTTTTATGCAGTTTTATTTCGCGGTCTTATACCCATCGGGGTTGTGGCTCTGCCAGTTCCAGCTGTGGGCGCACATTTCCTCAATGCCGTACTGGGCCTCCCAGCCCAGCTCGCGCTTGGCCTTGCTGGGGTCGCACCAGCACTCGGCAATGTCGCCGGGGCGGCGCGGGTCGATGACGTAGGGAATCTCCTTGCCGCAGGCCTTGCAGAAGGCGTGGATGACGTCCAGCACGCTGTAACCGTGGCCGGTGCCCAGGTTGCAGATGAACAGGCCGGGCTTCTCTTCCAGCTTCTTGATGGCTGCCACATGACCGCGGGCCAGGTCAACGACATGGATGTAGTCACGCACGCCGGTGCCGTCGGGCGTCGGGTAGTCGTTGCCAAAGACATGGACCTTCTCGAGCTTGCCGACAGCGACCTTGGCGATGTAAGGCACCAGGTTGTTGGGGATGCCGTTGGGATCCTCGCCAATCAGGCCGGACGGATGGGCACCGATGGGGTTGAAGTAACGCAGCAGCGCAACATTCAACTCGGGATCCGCCTTGCAGCAGTCGGTCAGGATCTGCTCGGTGAACACCTTGGTTGTGCCGTAGGGGTTCGTGGTGCCGCCCACGGGGAAATCCTCGCGGATGGGCACGCTGGCGGGGTCGCCGTAGACCGTGGCAGAGGAAGAGAAGATGATGTTGTGGCAGTTGTGGCGGCGCATGACATCCAGGATGTTCAGCGTGCAGGCCAGGTTGTTGGAGTAGTACTCGATGGGCTTGGAAACGCTCTCGCCCACGGCCTTGTAGGCGGCGAACTGGATGACGCAGTCAATGTCCTCGTTCTCAGCAAAAATCTTCTCCACGGCGGCCTTGTCGGTCATGTCGGCCTCGACAAAGCGGAAGTCCTTGCCGGCAATCTTCTTGACGCGGGCCAGGGCCTCGGGGCAGGAGTTGTAGTAGTTATCGGCCACGACGATGTCGTACCCTGCGGCCAGAAGTTCCACACAGGTGTGGCTGCCGATGTAACCGGCGCCACCGCTAACCAAAATTGCCATAACAGTCGTCTCCTTATATTTATGCTTTTGTTGCCTGTGGGCGGGCGCTCTGCCTGCCCTTTGTCACTATTTTACTTTTTCTGCGGTGATTCTGCAATAGAGGTTTTAGATTCTGCTTTATCTTTTTGTTGCCTGTTTTGCCGCTTAGCGGGCAGCCCCTGCTGGATGCGCCGGTAGGCCGACGGTGTGTGGCCTGTGGCTGCGCGGAATTTCTGGCTGAAATACGCGCCCGAGCAGTAGCCCATCTGGGCCGCGACCTCGCCGGGGGATGCCCCGCGTGCCAGCAGCTGGGCCGCATACTCGATGCGCATGGCGGAAAATTCCTCCATGGCCGTGCGGCGCAGCCGGGCGCGGAAGGCCTGCTGCAGCTGGGGCCGGGTGCAGCCCAGGGCCTCGCAGACCTCGTCCACTTTCAACTCCCGTTCCAGGTTTTCGACAAAATAGGCGCGGGCATCCTCCACCAGGGCATTCTGGCGGCGCTCCCGCCGGACGCGGGCCACGGGGCGGCGCAGGCGGCGGCAGCGCCGGGCCAGCAGGATCAACAGGTTTTCCAGGTGGATGATGAACTGCTGCATCGCGCCGAAGGGCAGCTCCTCTTTTACGACGGGCCGCCCGCCCGGTATGGGCGCGGCGTCGAACAGCTCGTTGGCGGCGTTGGCCAGCCAGTTCAAATCGTGCTGCTCGGCGGGCTCGGCATGGAGCATCGCACCCCGGAACCGATCCATGGCCGCGCCGGTGCAGTAAAAATCGATGCGCAGCGTCTCGGGCGGGACCTCCCCCACCGTCGTCATGGCGAACACCTCGCCGGGCTGGTGGAACAGAAGCCCGCCCGCCCGCAGCAGCACATGGCGGTCGTCGCAGCGTTCCTCAATGGTGCCGCTGCGCACAAAAATCAGCTGCCAGGCCTCGGTCTCGCTAGGCAGAAAGGAGTCGTCGGCGCGCCATTCGGTGGTGTGGGCGGCGGGGACCGCCTCGACCCGCAGCGGAAAATCATCGTTCAGCATGGGGCCTCCTTATGCCGCCACGGCTCCCGGCCAGGCGTCGGCGGTTTCATCAGATGTGTCTGCCGTCAATTCACGCCGGAACACCCCCGGCTCGACCTGGGTCAGCAGCGGGAACTGTTCCAGCTCCGGGCAGGTGTCGGTCAGGCCCAGGCAGTAGGCCGTCAGCGGGCTGATCTCCTTCGTGATTACGTCAAACCGGCTCGTGCCGTCGTCCTCGTAGGTGCTTACCATGATGTCGTCGGGGTAAGTCTCGGCCACGTAGTCTATCAATGCGCGGTCCACATAGGGGTCGCCGCTGCCCTCGTAGAGGTCAGGTGCTCCGAACAGGTGCAGGATCTCGTGGGCGTAGGTCGCCGGGCTTTCCCGCTCACCGTCGGTGTAGGCGTCGTGGCGGTACAGGCAGCTGTACTCGTAGTAGAAATACTCGCCGTCGTCGGCATAGTGTGCCATTGTGAAGGACGTGCCGCTGATGGGTAGGTAGAACAGAAACCCGATGTGCCGCGTGCCGTAGACCGCCAGGCGGCTGTCCGCGGCCAGCGACTCACACAGGGCGTCCATTTCCTCAATGAAGGCGGTGCTCTCGTCGGAATCCTCGCCCCCGCGCATGGCAGACTGCACAAGATAGCTGCGGGTCAGGGCGGCGTTGCTGCCATCCTCGGTGCGGTCACAGATTAAATCCGGCATCACGCCGTAGCTTTCGGCTTGGGCTGTGATCCAATCCACGGCCATCCGGGTTTGCTGCACGGCGGCGGTGCGGTCGGCCTCGTCCCAGGTCAGGCCGTGGGCGGCGTCGTTCAAAAAGACACTGATCAGCACCGTCGGCTCACTCAATAGGGACGCGCTGCCGTATTTTTTTTGCTCCTCGGTAAAGGTGGGCGTCGGTTCCGGCGTCGGCGTGGCGGCGGGGCTTTCGGCCTTCGGCAGCTCGGCCGGGATGCGCTGCACCGTCACTTGGGCCGCGCAGCCGCAGAGCAGCGCCACGGCCAGCAGCAGGGCGGCCATTTTTTTGTACATGGCGGGCCTCAAATTTCCAGAACGGCCTTACCGTCGTGGTCGGCCAGTTCCAGCGTGACCTCGCGGCCATCCAGTCGGCCATCCACCAGCGCCTCGGAGACCGGGTCCTCGATGGTCTTGCGGATGGTGCGGCGCAGTTCACGCGCACCGTACTTGGTGGAGCTTTCGGCTACGATGTCCGCCAACGCGGGCTGGCCGTAGTGCAGCGTGATACCGTGGGCGGCCAGGCCGGGCTTGTACTCGTCCAGCATCAGCGCGGTGATTTTTTCAAGGTTTTCTTCGCTCAGTGGGTGGAAGGTGATGATCTCGTCCACGCGGCCGATGAACTCGGGGCGCAGGAACTCCTGCAGCGCCTTCATGCTGCGGTCCGCGCTGGCGACCTCTGCCTTTTTGCCAAAGCCTGTTGCCCCGGCTGTGTCGGTGGAGCCTGCGTTGGACGTCATGCAGATGACCGTGTTGGAAAAGTCCACCGTGCGGCCCTGGGCGTCGTTGATCTTGCCCTCGTCCAAAATTTGCAGCAAGATATTCATGACGTCAGGATGCGCTTTTTCGATTTCGTCAAACAGCACGACGCTGTACGGATGGCGGCGCACCTTCTCGGTCAGCTGCCCGGCCTCGTCGTAGCCGACATAGCCCGGAGGCGAGCCGATCAGGCGGGACACCGCGTACTTTTCCATATACTCGCTCATGTCGATAGAGATAAGCGGGTCAACCGTGTCAAACAGCTGGTTTGCCAGCTGCTTGACCAGCTCGGTTTTGCCGACGCCGGTGGGGCCGACGAAGATGAAACTTGCCGGGCGGTGGCGGCCGGACAGGTCCGCCCGGGCGCGTTTGATGGCCCCGGCCACGGCATGGACGGCCTCGTCCTGGCCGATGATGTGGGCTTTCAGGGCATCTTCCAGCCCTTGCAGGCGGCCGTACTCGGTCTCCTTGATCTTCACGGCAGGCACACCGGTCCACAGCTCAATGACCTGGGCCACGTCGTCCATCGTGACTTCAATTTCAGCCACTTTCAGCTGCAGGGCGGGGAGCTTTTCGCGCTGCTTCGCCAAATCGGTCTTGACCTGGGCCAGCGCCTCGTAGTCGATGGCGGCGTCCTGGCCGTTCTGCGGCTCGGGGTTTTCCAGCTCGTGCTCGCGGGCTTCCAGGTCGGCCACGGTGCGCTGCGTCTCGATCAGTTCGGTGATTTCGGGGTGGCGCAGGTTGCAGCAGGCGCAGGCCTCGTCCAACAGGTCAATGGCCTTGTCGGGCAGGAAACGGTCGGTGATGTACCGCTCGGACAGCTTGACGATGCTCGTCACGATGGGATCCGGCACGCGGACGCAATGGTGCTTCTCGTAGTAAACGCGGATGCCCTTGATGACCTCGATGGTGTCCAGCAGCGACGGCTCCTCGACCTTGACGGGCTGAAAACGGCGTTCCAGCGCGGAGTCTTTCTCGATATATTTGCGGTACTCGGCAAAGGTCGTCGCGCCGATGACTTGCATCTGCCCGCGGGAGAGCGCGGGCTTCATGATGTTGGCAGCATTCATCGAGCCGTCCGAATCACCGGCACCCACGATGGAGTGAATCTCATCGATGAACAAAATGATGTTGCCGGCGGCCTTGACCTCGCTGATAAGGCCCTTGACGCGCTGTTCAAACTGGCCGCGGAACTGGGTGCCTGCGACGAGGGAGGTCATATCCAGCAGGAAAATCTCCTTGTCCTGCAAACGCGCAGGGACTTTGCCCTCGGCAATGCGCTGGGCAATGCCCTCGGCAATGGCAGTCTTGCCGACACCGGCCTCGCCGATGAGGCAGGGGTTGTTCTTCTGGCGGCGGCAAAGAATTTGGATCGTGCGGTAAATTTCGCGGTCGCGGCCAATGATGCGGTCGGTTTTGCCGTCGCGGGCCTTCTGGGTCAAGTTCTCGCAGTAGGTATCCAGGAACTTGCGGCGGGGAGCCTTGTCCTTCTTGCCGTTTTTGCCCTTGGCGTCGTCAGTTTTCTGCTGGCGCGCACCAAAGCCGAAGGGAAAAACCGGGCTGCCGCCGGGGACAAAATCGTCCTGCGGGGCGTTCTCGTCGCCGCCGTCGGTCATATCGCCGCCCATCATGGGGGCCATCATGCCGGAGTCGGCGGCCTCCTGCAAAAAGCTGGACATACGCTCTTCCATGCTCTCCAGGTCCTGGTCGGACATACCGAACTGTTTCATCAGGTCATCCACCGGCTGGATGTGCATAGCACGCGCGCAGGTCAGGCAGTAGCCCTCCTGGATGGCCTTGCCGTTTTCCAGCCGCTGCACAAAGACGACGGCCGGGCGTTTCTGGCATTTAACACAAAGCATATACTTCACCTCTATGGAAAGTGCCGCATGGGCACGTGGGATTGCTGAAAATTTGTGGGGCGTCCTCGACGCCCTGCGGCGGCATATGGGCATGACCACCCCGCCGTACCACCTTATTACTATTATCAAGCAAACCCTGCCAAAATGCAAGTTTTGGCGGGGTTTGTTCAAAAAATGTTTAATAATGGACTAAAAACGGATTGAACGCGCCAAAAAAGCTGTACCCGACGCTGCGCTGCAATACGGCGGTGTTCAGCCAGTCCAGCCCGCCCGCGGTGACGCTGACGAGGAACCAGAGCACCAGAGCCAGCAGCCAGCAGTCCAGCGCGCCGGTGCACAAGCCCAGTGCCAGGCCCAGCAGGCGGTTGACGCCGCCTACCAGCGGCACGCCGTTGATGCCGCGCAGCAGACGTACCAGCAGGGCGAACACCCACCGTACCACGACGCAGAGCAGCACGAACAGAACGACCTGCACCAGCGGCAGGAAAAGCGGCTCCAGCAGTGCGGTGATTTTTTCCGGCAGCTGGTCGCCTGCGGTTTGCAGCCCGGCGGCCACGGCAGTGCGCAGGCTTTCCGGTAAAAAGTCCAGCCCCTGCACGGCAGCGGCCATGTCCCCGCCCGACTGTGCCACGGCCTGGTCCACCTTGTTGGCGATGGCGTCGCTGAAGAAGCGCTGGTAAATTTCCGGGGCCAGCGTGCGGCTGCCCCATACGGCAATGCCCACGCCAAGCACCGCGCCAATCAGCTCAGCCAGCCCGGCAAGAAATCCCTTCTGCCAGCTTTTGACCGCGGCGAAGGAAAACACGATAAGGAAGAGAATATCATAGAGAATAGCGGGAGAAAATGACATAGATGGGTACTTCTTTCTGTGTAAATGTTTTGGGGTGCGAATGGCTTCCCCCAAGGGGGAAGGCTTTTAGTTCGGTGCCTCCAGCACGCTGGCCCTGCTCCCGGTAAACACCAGCGTCTGGGCGGCGTCCAGCACGGCCAGAGGGCGGGCATCGAGGCTGCTCTGCACCCACTTTTGCACGCCGTCGTAGCCGAAGCACTCCACAGCGTTGGGGCACAGTAAATAGATATCCGTGTCGGTGGCCGACACGCCAAACGCCTGCCGGGCGGGAATTTCCGCCATGGCAGCCAGGTTTTCATCCAGCGTGACCAGGCTGTTGCCGCCGCGCACATTCAGCAGCAGCGCGGTCTGGCGGCGGCCCGGTGCGGCACTTTGCAGCGTGGCACCGCCAAAATCATACCGCGCGGTCTCGGTGCCGGTGCGGGGGTCCAGCACGGCAATGTAGGTGTCAAACACCGCCATGACGCGGCTCTCGCTCTGCCAGTCCAGCCGCAGCAGCATACTCCCCTGCTGGGCCGTGTAGACCGGACCTTCGGTGTCGGCGTCGGTGTTCATAAAATAGACCGAACAGCTCAACTGGCCATCGCGGGCGGCCAGCATCCCGGCGGCGAATTTGCGGCTGTCGGGGGCAAAATCCACCGCGATGGGGGTGCCGTCGGACTGGGTCATCTCCCAGCTGTACGTCTGCCGCATCGAGGGGTCATAGATGCGTACCTGGGCGGCGTAGCGGCCCGACTCGGTCACAACGGCCAGAGAGTTATTGTTGGACATGGCGCAGAGCAGGATGCCGCTGTCAAAATTCTGGGAGTAGAGCGTGCGGGTGCGGCTGCACACGGTCAGCTCGTTGCCCGCGCGGTTGTACACGGCAAAGCGGGTACCGCCCACGGCCAGCACCGGCCGCGCGTAGGATGGCTGCAAGCTGAGGATTTTGGATCCGTAGGCCGAGTAGACGAGCACGTCCTCGGCCCCCAGCTCCACAAAGCCCCCGGCCAGCGGCTCGATTTGCAGCGGGTCGGTGATACCGGTGGTGGCGGGCCAGCCGCCGTCGGTGCGGTCGATGTACAAAATGGCGCTGTCGATGGTATCGCCCAGCAGCGCCAGCGACGCGGAGAGCGTACCGGTCATGACCACGACGGCCACGGCCAGCGCGGCGATAACGACAGCGAAAAACACCCGCCGCCGATGCTGCCGCTGCTTGTAGAGCGGTGTCAGGGACTTGAGCCGCGCGGCGGTCTCCCCTGCTGCGGGGTCAGGCGTTTTGGGCGGGGGCGCACCGCGCCGCACCGGCTTAGGCACGCGCAGGCTAATATCCCCGCTGGTGCCGCGGATACCGGCTTCGGGGGCTTGCCCCTGTTCCCGCGCCAGCATCCGCTGCCGCCGCGCCAACCGTTCTTTTTCCGATTTGTTCATAGGGCGGGCCTCCTTTCGTTACGGTATCGCATTGTAGGGCAAGCAGGAGCTTGCGGGAAAGCTGCGGGCGGGGCACGCCCCGCCCCTGCATACAGAATCCGTGGGGGCGCATTCCATAGGCGCCCGCGGGGCGTCGAAGACGCCGCCCCTACAAAACGGCGTTCAGCCTCGGATACTCTACCTTCTCCAAAAATAGCCCCTTTGCGGGCAGCGTCGGCCCGGCCTGGCGGCGGTCGCGGCTTTCCAGCAGGGGCGGGATGCTTTCCGGCGTGCGCTTGTGCAGCCCGGCGTCCACCAGCGTGCCCGCCAGGATGCGCACCATATTATACAGGTAGCCGTCCGCCGTGACGGAAATGACAATTTGGCTGCCACTTTGTATAACAGTACAATCTGTAATTGTCCGCACTGTGTCGCCGTGGGCGGCGGCGCTGGAACCTGACGCACAGAGCGCTGAGAAATCATGCGTGCCTACGAACTGTTTTGCGGCAGCCTGCATGGCGGTCACGTCCAGCGGCGGGCCGACCCGGTAACAGGTGTCGAAGGTGAAGGGGTCATCGACCCGCGCATTTAAAATATAGTAGTGGTAGGTCTTGGCGTGGGCGGCGTACCGCGCGTGGAAGTCGTCCGGCACAGGCTGGATGTCTACCGCGCGGATATCCGGCGGCAGATGCGCGTTGAGCGCGGGCACCAGCTTTGCCATGGGCACCTTGCCAGTATAGCAGAAGCTGAGCGCGAAACGCCGCGCATGGACGCCGGAATCGGTGCGGGAGCAGCCTTTTACATCGGGCCGCTGGCCCAGCACCGCCTGCATGGCGTCCTGCAAGACCGCGCACACCGTCGGTGCGTTGGGCTGCACCTGGAAACCGGCGTAGCGGGTGCCTTTGTAGCTTATCCAGAGTAGATAATTCATAGTAAGAACTGTGTAGGGGCCGGGTATGCCCGGCCCGGTCGTGTAAGAAAAGCAGGTACTTGCGGGAAAGCTGCGGGCCGGACATATCCGGCCCCTACAGGGCGGCAAAATCTTACGCCAACCCCGGCACAAACAACCGTGTGCAGGCAATGACTACCAACGCCACCGCGATTACCACCAGGCAGCGGAAATCCTCGCTCGTGAATTTCAGCTGCTTCAGCCGGGTGCGGCCCTCGCCGCCGTGGTAGCAGCGGCATTCCATAGCCATGGCCAGCTCGTCCGCGCGGCGGAACGCCGAGATGAACAGCGGAATCAGAATGGGCACCAGCGCCTTGATGCGCTGGGTGAAGGTGCCGCTGTCCAGCATGGCACCGCGGGCCTTCTGGGCGTTCATGATTTTTTCCGTCTCTTCGATCAAAGTCGGGATGAACCGCAGCGCGATCGTCATCATCATCGCCAGCTCATGCACGGGAAAATGCAGTTTCGCCAGCGGGCGCAGCAGGCTCTCGATGGCATCGGTCAGCACAATCGGGCTGGTCGTGTAGGTCAACAGGCTCGTGCCCGCGATCAGTGCGCAGACGCGTACCGCCAGCAGGATCGCGTACTTGACACCCTCAATATAAATGTTCAAAACCCAGAAGTGTACCAGCGGCTCCCCCTGCCCCGTGACGAAGAACAGGTTCAGCACCGCCGTAAAAATAACGATGGGCACGATGGGCTTTAAGCTCTTCAAAATCATCTTGCCGGGAATCTGCGCGATTTTGTACAGCGCCGCCAAAAGCGCAATGGACAGCGCCAGCCCCAGCGGATTCGGCGCAACAAACAGCACGACGATGTAGGCAATCGTGGCGACCAGCTTTAACCGCGGGTCGCAGCGGTGCAGCACAGAATGCCCGGGAAAATGCTGACCGATCGTGATATCTTTAAGCATTTACTGCACCTCCCCTGCCTGCTTGGCGGCCAGCGCCTTTTGGATGGTCTTGACCGCATAGGGTATCGTGTAGACGTCTGCGGGGATGTCAAGCCCCATCTGGCGCAGCTTTAAGAAAATCTGCGTGACCTGCGGCACAGACAGCCCCAGCTCCAGCAATTCCTGTGCGCGGGCAAAGACGTTTTCTACCGTGTCATACATGGCGATTTTGGCGCGGTGCATGACCAGCACGCGGTTGGCGTACTTGGCAATATCTTCCATCGAGTGGCTGACCAGCAAAACCGTGATGCCGGTTTTTTTGTGGTAGTCCTTGATCTGGCTCAAAATCGTGTCGCGGCCCTCGGGGTCCAGGCCCGCGGCGGGTTCGTCCAGCACCAGCACGCGGGGGTGCATGGCCATAACGCCCGCAATCGCAACGCGGCGCTTCTGCCCACCCGAAAGCTCGAAGGGGCTTTTTTCCAGCAGCTCATCCGATAAACCGACGAAGGCGGCGGCCTCCTTGATACGGCGCTGGATCTCGGCCTCGTCAAGGCCCATGTTGCGCGGGCCGTAGGCGATATCCTTGGCGCAGGTTTCCTCGAACAGCTGGTACTCAGGGTACTGCATGACCAGACCGACGAGAAAACGGAAGCTGCGCAGGTCAGCGCCCTGTTCCCACAGGTCTTTGCCGTCCACAAGGACGCGGCCCGACGTGGGGCGGTTCAGGCCGTTGAAATGGCTGATCAGCGTAGACTTGCCGCTGCCGGTGGAGCCGATGATGCCGACAAAATCGCCTTCCTCGACGGTGAAAGACACGTCGTCCAGCGCCTTGGTAGCGTCGGGCATCCCCAGGTTGTAGATGTAGCTTAAGTTTTCTACACGAATGATTTCGGACATAGTGATTCCTTTCCCGCCGGATACAGCCCGGGTGTGGTGCCGTTCCGGCATACGTGGGATGTTTCTGAACGAAAGGCTTCCCCCATCGGGGGAAGCAGTCAGCGGCTTGCCCGCTGACTGATGAGGGGCAGGTATGCGGATATTGCCCGTGAGCGGGATATCTCCGTGAGGCCGCCCCCCATCCGACCTCGCTTCGCTCGGCCACCTTCCCCCTCGGGGGAAGGCAGGGGTTACTTCAGCAGCTTAAACAGTTCCTCCGCGCACGCCTCCGGCGTAATCACGTTCTCCGGCATCGGGATCCCGGCCTTGACCAGCTCGTCGCGCAGTTCGGCGGCCTGGGGTACATCCAGATGGTAACTGTGCAGCTTCTCGGTCTGGCTGAACACCTGCTCGGGCGTGCCCTCCATTACGATGCGGCCCCGGCTCATGACCAGCACGCGGTCAGCCTGGGCGGCTTCCTCCATATAGTGGGTGATGGACACGATGGTGATGCCCGCCGCCCGCAGCTGGTGGATGGTTTTCATGACCTGGGCGCGGCCGTGGGGATCCAGCATGGCGGTGGACTCATCCAGCACCAGGCAGTCGGGCCGCATGGCGATAACGCCCGCGATGGCGACGCGCTGCTTTTGGCCGCCGCTCAACTTATACGGCGCAGCATCGCGTTTTTCGTAGATGCCGGCCAGCTTCATGGCCTCGTCGATGCGGGTGCGGATCTCCTCCGGCGGTACGCCGAGGTTTTCCGGCGCAAAGGCCACGTCCTCTTCAACGATGGTCGCTACGATCTGGTTGTCGGGGTTCTGGAACACCATGCCGACCTTCTGACGTACATCGTAGAGGTGGTCCTCGTTGCGGGTGTCCATGCCCTCCACGAGGACAGTTCCGGCCTCGGGCAGCAGAATCGCGTTGAAATGCTTTGCCAGCGTGGATTTGCCGCAGCCGTTCGCGCCCAGCACGGCCACGAACTCACCGCGGCGGATGTCCAGTGTCACGCCGTCCACAGCGTACTTGGGCTGCTCCGGATCATAGCGGAAGTGTACGTTCTGCGCCTGTAAAATCGATTCCTGATTTGGCATAATTACTTCTCCCAAATAGCCGTTGCGCCGCAGGGCACGACGCCGCCGGTGGCGGAGACCGGCAGGCCAATCTCATCACAGTGGGTGTGGCCGCCCTGGATGGGGCAGAGCGTCGTCTTGACGATGTACTCCATGACCGCCGGGCTAAGTCCTTCGGTGTAGGAGTTGATGGCGAAAAACAGCGGGTCGTCGCTCAGCACCTGCTCGGTCAGGGTGATGAGGTCGTAGACGTTGTCCTCCAGCTTCCAGATTTCGCCGCCCGGGCCGCGGCCATAGCTCGGCGGGTCCATGATGACGGCATCGTACCTGCTGCCGCGGCGGATTTCCCGCTGTACGAACTTGACGCAGTCGTCAACGATCCAGCGGCAGGGGCGGTCAGCCAGGTTACTGGCGGCAGCATTCTCACGCGCCCAGGCCACCATGCCTTTGCTGGCATCCACATGGGTGACGGAGGCACCCGCAGCCAGACAGGCCAGCGTCGCACCGCCCGTGTAGCCGAAGAGGTTCAGCACACGGATAGGGCGGCCAGCGGCCTTGATCTTTTCCTGGTACCAGGCCCAGTTCACGGCCTGCTCCGGGAAAACGCCGGTGTGCTTGAAGCCGGTGGGGCTGACGATGAGGGTCAGGTCATTCCAATGGATCTGCCATTTCTGGGGCAGCTTTTTGTGGTAATTCCACTGGCCGCCGCCCTTGGCGGAGCGGTAGTAGACGGCATCGGCCTTGGCCCACAGCGGGCTGGTCTCGTCGTTTTTCCAGATGACCTGCGGGTCGGGACGAATGAGCAGGGTCTGGCCCCAGCGCTCCAATCGGTTGTGGTTGGTGGCATCCAGCAGCTCATAATCCCGCCAGGTATCAGCAGGGCGCATAAGCAAATCTCCTTTATCTATTCAACAGGTTAAAACATACTCGTCTGGCCGCTGTCCTCTTCGTCGAAGCGCTTGGGCACGGCCATATGCAGGTGTTCGTAGGCAAGGCGGGTCACGCAGCGGCCGCGCGGGGTGCGGGTCAGCATGCCCATCTGCATCAGGTAGGGTTCGCAGACATCGTAGAGCGTGACGCTCTCCTCGCCCAGCACGGCGGCCAGGGTATCCAGGCCAACCGGTCCGCCGTTGTACATTTCGATGATGGCGCGGAGCAGGCTGCGGTCCAGCTCGTCCAGGCCCAACTCGTCAATGTCCATCCATTTGCGGGCGGCAATGGCGGTCTCCCCGTCGATGGTGCCGTCGCCCTGCACGGTGGCAAAGTCGCGGGCACGCTTGAGCATACGGTTGGCGATGCGCGGCGTGCCGCGGGCGCAGCGGGCCAGTTCCAGTGCACCTTCCTCGGTGATGGGCACGCCCAGGATGCCGGCGCTGCGCATGATGATACGGCCCAGCTCCTTCGGGCTGTACAGCTCGAGCTTGAGCAGGATGCCGAATCGGTCACGCAAGGGCCCTGTCAGCTGGCCCGCGCGGGTCGTGGCACCCACCAGCGTAAAGCGCGGCAGATTGATACGGATGCTTTGTGCGCTCGGGCCTTTGCCAATCATGATATCCAGCGCGAAATCTTCCAGCGCCGGGTACAAAACTTCCTCAACCTGGCGGGATAGGCGGTGAATCTCGTCGATGAAGAGAATGTCGCCCTCCTGCAGGTTCGTCAGCAGGGCGGCCAGGTCGCCGGGTTTCTCGATGGCGGGGCCGGAGGTAATGCGAATCTGCACGCCCATCTCCTGTGCCACGATGCCGGCCAGCGTGGTTTTGCCCAGACCCGGCGGGCCGTAGAGCAGGATGTGGTCCATCGGCTCGCCGCGCTGCTGCGCCGCCCGCAGGTAGACTTTCAGGTTGCCCTTGGCCTTCTCCTGGCCGACGTAATCGTCCAACGTTTTCGGGCGCAGGCTGATTTCCTCGGCGTCGGCGGCGCTCATATCGGGGCTGACGAGGCGGCTGGGGTCAACGGTATATTCCTGGTTCAATTCGGCACTCCCCTTCTGTTACACGCGCGACAGGCTGCGCAGCGCAATGGTGATGATCTCCTGCACGGAGAGCGTTTCGTCCACGCGGGCCACAGCGGCAGCGGCGTCGCTGGCCGAGTAGCCCAGGCTGACGAGGGCGGCCACGGCCTGGGCCGGGGCGCTGGAGGGCGCGGGGGTCGCAATATTGCCGGAGAAGCCGGTACCGGCAGCCAGCCCCTTGCCAACCTTGTCTTTCAGCTCCAGGGCGATGCGCTGGGCCAGCTTCGGCCCGACGCCGGACGCCTTGGTGAAGGCCTTGTGGTCGCCGCTGGACGCCGCGAGGGCGACTTTTTCCGGCGTCATGATGGACAAAATCGACAGCCCGGCCTTGGGGCCGACGCCGGTGACGCCGGTCAGCATCTTGAAACAGTCGCGCTGTTCCTCGGTGGCAAAGCCGTAAAGCGAGACGTCATTCTCGGTCACGTTCATGATGGTGTAAACGGTGCCCTCCTGCCCGGCGGGGGGCATGGCTTCGCCGGTGGTGGCGGGTATCTGGACAAAATAGCCGACCCCGGCGCAGCTTATGACGACGGAATCCAGCGATTTTTTAATGATTTTTCCAGTCAGACAGTAAATCATGGTTGATCCTTCTTTTATAGGGGGATTTGTTACCGCACGGGTGTGCCCATCAGGCGGCTGCGGCTGCAATGGCAGTGGGCAATCGCCATGCCCAGGGCGTCGGCGGTGTCGTCGGGCTTGGGGATGGTTTCCAGATGGAGCATCATGCGGGTCATTTCCTGAATCTGCTTTTTCACAGCCTTGCCATACCCGGTGATAGCCTGCTTGACCTGCATGGGGGTGTACTCATAGATCGGCACGCCGCACTGGGCAGCCGCCAGCAGAATGACGCCGCGGGCCTCAGCCACGCCGATGACGGTGGTCTGGTTGTGCTGGTAGTACAGCTTTTCGATAGAGAGGGCTTCGGGCTGGTAGCGCTTGCAGATATCCAGCACACCCTCGTAAATTTCGACGAGCCGCTGTTCAAAGGGTGTGTCTTTTTCGGTGATGACCGCGCCGTACCCGATGGGGGCAAAGCGGTTGCCGATGTATTCCACAACGCCCCAGCCCACAATAGCATACCCAGGGTCGATGCCTAAAACGCGCATGGTCCTATACCTCCCCACTATAACTGATATAGTATAGCATAAAATCGGGGGTACGTCCACTGCCTGCAAATAAAAAAGGCTTCCCCTTTGGGGAAGCTGTCCGCAGCGCGGACTGATAAAGGGCGACTAACGCTATTGCCTCTTCACGGGTTACTGTGGCACACGCGCCCCTCATCCGGCCCTGCGGGGCCACCTTCCCCCAAGGGGGAAGGCAAAGAACTACCACCCAATCTGCCTTTTCGCCGCCCTCAGCGCTTTCCGCAGCGGGCGGTACAGCACCAGCATGATGGCAAAATTGCCGACGCCGTGCATGGCGTCGTAGCTTAACCGACTCAGCCACCAGCTCAAGGCAAAGGCGGGGGCTTTACTGCCTTACTCCTTCATTTGCTCCTTATGATATTGCAGCGTATACAGCTGGTAATACCGCCCATGCTTTGCCAGCAGCGCCTGGTGGCTGCCCTGCTCCAGAATCTTGCCGTGGGACAATACAATGATATTGTCCGCGTGCTGGATGGTGGAAAGCCGGTGCGCCACGATCAGCATCGTGCCGACAGAACGCATTTTTTCCAAACTATCCTGAATCAACAGCTCGGTCTCGGTGTCGATATTCGCCGTGGCTTCGTCCAATATCATGACGCTGGGTTTGTGGATGATGGTCCGCGCAAAGCTCAGCAGCTGCCGCTGACCAGCCGAGAAATTGTTGCCGCGCTCGCGGACCTCCTCGTCGAGGCCGTGGTCCAGCTTGTCAATGAACTTGTCGGCGTTGACATAACGGCAGACCTGCATGATCTCCTCGTCGGGGATGCCTTCTTCCCGTAGGACGATATTGCTGCGGATCGTGCCCGAGAAGAGGAACACATCCTGCAGCATCTGGCCGAAGTGGCGGCGCAGCGACGAAATTTTGATTTTGCGGATGTCGATGCCGTCAATTAAAATCTCGCCCTTCTGGAACTCATAGTTGCGGCAGATCAGCGACAAAATCGTGCTCTTGCCCGAGCCGGTGGAGCCGACAAAGGCCACCGTCTCCCGGGGGTTCACGTGGAACGACACGCCCTGCAAGACCCACTCGCCGGGGATGTAGCTGAACCAGACGTCGCGGAACTCAATGTCGCCCTTCACCTCGTCCAACTCAACGGCGTCGGGTGCGTCCACCATCTTGGGCTGAATGTCCATGATGGAGAACACCTTCTCCGACGAGGCCAGCGCCGATTGCAGCCAGTTGAACTGCTCGGCCAGATTCTGGATGGGGGTGAAGAACTTGGAGATATACATATAAAAGGTAACGATGGTTCCGCCGGAAATCGTCTGCCCCAAAAACGTCGCGCCGGTCAGGTGGCCCATGCCGCCCAGGTAAAACAGACACAGGATCGAGCAGATGTACAGCATATACACCAGCGGCCGGAACACGCCGAAGACAAAAATCTGCTCCTGGTTGGCCTTGGCAAGCCGCTGGCTTTTCTCGCGGAACTCCGCCATTTTTTCATCCTCGCGGCCGAAAATCTGCGTGACCTTGATACCGGAAAGATTCTCCGACAGGTAGGTGTTGATATCCGTCGTCGCGTCCTTGACCTTGCGGTAGGCGCGGCGGGAAAATTTGCGGAAAATCACCGTGAAAATCACGATGAACGGCACAAAGCACAGCACCATCAGCGTCAGCTCATAGTTGAGGGACAGCATGGCGATGAGAATGCCGAGGATGACGAAGATGTTCTTGGCCAGCGTGACCAGCAGGTTCGTGAACATCATCGAGATAGCGTTCGTGTCGTTGGTCACGCGGGTGACGAGCTTGCCGACCGGGATTTCGTTCAGCTGCTCGTGGGCCAGCGACTCAATGTGGGTGAACAGATCTTCGCGCAGGTCGGAGATAATGCGCTGGCCGACGCGCTGCAAAATGACGGCCTGGAAGTAGGTGCTTGCCATCGAAAACACCAGCACGCCCGCATAGACGGCCACGCCCGCAAAGAGGCGCGGCAGCGCAAACTCCCCGGCCACCAGTTCTTCCAGCGCACCGACGATGAGGGGCGAGATAATGTCGTAGGCAATCGAGAACAGCATCAGGAACAGCACAACGACAAATTTTGCCCAGTAAGGCTTGGCGTACCCGGCCAGGCGGCGCAGGATTTCGCCGTCCTTCATCGTACGCTCAAAGCCCATCGTCTCCTTTTTGTCCTTGACAAGGGCGTAGGCAAAAATCAAAATGGCCGTGACCGTGCCGATGACGCCCCCGACGAGAAGCAGCGGATTCAGGTTAGTCATTGCCGTCACCTCCCACTTCATCTTCCAGCTTTTGCAGGTCTACCATGCGGCGGTATTCGTTGCAGGTACGGTACAATTCGTCGTGCGGGCCTACGGCCTCCACCCTGCCGTCCTCGATAAAGATGATTTTGTCCAGCTGCTCCACCGTGGAAATACGGTGGGCAATCAGCAGGGTGGTCTTGCCAGTGCGGCTCGTTTTCAGGTTGTCGAGGATGATGCGCTCGGTGCGGGTATCGACTGCCGAGACCGAGTCGTCCAGAATCAAAATCGGCGCGTTTTTCAGCAGTGCCCGGGCAATCGAAATGCGCTGCTTCTGCCCGCCGGAAACGGTCACGCCGCGCTCGCCGAGGACGGTTTCGTAGCCATCTTTAAAGTCCACGATGTTGTCCCGCACATCGGCCAGCGCGGCGGCGCGGTCAATGTCCTCCCGGCTGGCGTCGTCCACGCCGAAGCCGATGTTGTGGGCAATCGTGTCCGAGAACAGGAAGTTATCCTGCGGCACATAGGCGCAGGCGTTGCGCACCGAATGGATGGACACGGTGTTCACGTCCTGCCCATCCACAAACAGCGTGCCGTCGGGCACATTGTAGGTGCGCAGCAGCAGATCTACCAGCGCGGTTTTGCCCGCGCCGGTCTTGCCCACGATACCGACGCTCTCCCCTGGTGCGATGGTAAAGGAAATATCCTTCAAAACATCGTACTCGCCGTCCGGGTAGCGGAAGTTCAGATGGCGGAACTCGATGCCGCCGCGGGGATTTTTCAAATCGGCCACGCCGTCACGGTCGGCCACATCGATGGGCGCGTCCAGCAGCTCGGTAATGCGGTTCAGCGATGCTTTGCCGCGGGCGGTCTTTTCAATCAGCATCGAAATCGCCATGATGGGCCAGACGATGGCCTCAAAGTAGCCGATGTACTCCACCAGCTGGCCCGCGTTGAACTGGCCCCGGTAGACGAGCCAGCCGCCGTAACCGAGGATAACGCAGATGACCGATTCAACAAACAGGGTGACGAGGACCTCCAACAGTGTGGCAATTTTTGTATAGGTAACGTTGATTTCCTCGTTTTCCTTGTTTAACTTGCGGAACGCCATCAGCTCTTTCAGCTCTTTGACAAACGCCTTGATGACCGCAATGCCGGAGAAATTTTCCTGCGCAAAGTCCGATAGGTCGGAAAATGCCTGCTGGCGTTCCTCCCAACGCTTGGTCATGACCTGGCTCATCACGGTGCCAATGGCGAACATGACCGCCGCCGGGATCAGGGCCAGCAGCGTGAGTTTGATGTCCATGCGCCACATTTTGACCAGCGCCAGAATGCCCAGCACCGACGCATCAAAGAACATGAGGATACCGTCGCCGAAGCACTCTTGGATGGTGTCCAGGTCGTTGGTATACAGGCTCATCAGGTTGCCCACTTTGTTGACCTGGTAATACTGCTGGGACAGCTGGCGGCTGTGGTCAAACATCTGCTCCCGCAGGTCGGCCGCCACCCGGACCGCCGAGCCGAAGAAACAAACGCGCCACAGAAAACGCCCGATGACCATGAGCACCACAATGTAGATCATGGGCAGGCAGATGTGTTGGAACAGCACTTCTTTGGTGAAGGCCATCGTCTGGCCGTCCACCACCACCTGCCCCAGGTTTACACCGTTGATGACCAGCCGGTACAGCTCCGGGATGAGAAGCTGGATATAATCCACCGTCAGCAGCGACAGAATACCCAAAAGCAGTACAGGCGCGTGCTTGAGGTAGTAGCGGTTGATATACTTGCCGAAAATCACGGCGGTTCTCCCTCCTTTTATACACACATTGCGGCCAGAGCCGTAAATACTTAGTATATCGTACCAGCGCGGATTCGTCAAGCGTCGCACAAAGAAAAGCGCCCTGTGCCGAACAATGGCACAGAGCGCGGAGAAGGCAGCGTGTTTTACGCGCCGAACACCTTGGTGTAGTCGGCCTTAAACTTCTCAATGCCGGCATCCGTCAGCGGGTGGTGGAGCATCTGCTCGATAACTTTGTAAGGCACCGTGGCAATGTCCGCCCCGGCCAGGGCGCAGTCCGTCACATGGATGGGGTTGCGCACGCTGGCGGCAATGATCTGAGTCTCGATATCGGGATAGTTGAGGAACATATCGTGGATCGTCTCGACCAGCTCGATGCCCGGCTGGCCGATATCGTCAAGACGGCCCAGGAAGGGGCTGACGTAAGCTGCCCCCGCGCGGGCGGCCAGCAATGCCTGGTTGGCACTGAAAATCAGCGTACAGTTGGTGGGGATGCCCTCGGCGGACAGCACCTTGATGGCCTTTAACCCCTCGGCAGTCATGGGGATTTTTACCACCATGTGCTTCGGGTCCAGCGCGTAGATGGCGCGGCCCTCGGCGATCATGCCTTCGGCGTCGGTGGTGGTAGCCTTGACCTCGCCGGAGATGGGGCCGTCCACGATGGTGGCAATCTCCTTCAGCGTCTCGGCGTAGTCGCGGCCCTCCTTGGCAATCAGGCTCGGGTTGGTGGTGACACCGGCGATAATGCCCATGTCGTTGGCCTTGCGAATCTCGTCCACATTGGCGGTATCAATGTAGAATTTCATAAGACAAACCTCCTTATTCCTGCCCATAATAGGCATTCGGCCCATGCTTGCGCATAAAATGCTTGTCCAACACGTGCTGCGGTGCGGGATGGGCGTTGGGGTCGATGGTCAGGGTCAGGATCGCCATCTTTGCCACTTCTTCCAACACAACCGCGTGATAGACGGCCTGGGCCGCATCCTTGCCCCAGGTGAACGGCCCATGGCTGGCGCAGAGCACGCCGGGCACGTGTACCGGGTCGATGCCGCGCTCTGTAAACGTCTCGATGATGACCTTGCCGGTGTTCTTCTCGTAGTCCTCGTCGATTTCCTCCGGCGTCAGCTCCCGCGTGCAGGGCACCGGGCCGTAAAAGTAGTCAGCATGGGTCGTGCCAAAGGCAGGCAGGTCGCGCCGCGCCTGGGCAAAGGCCACCGCGTGGGTGGAATGGGTGTGTACGATGCCGCCCAGCTGCGGGAAAGCTTTGTACAGTTCCAAATGTGTTTTCGTGTCGCTGCTGGGGTTCAGATCGCCCTCGACCTTGTTGCCGTCCAGGTCCATGACAACGAGCATTTCCGACGTAAGCTCGTCATATTCAACGCCGGAGGGCTTGATGACGAACAGGCCGCGCTCCCGGTCAATGCCCGAGACATTCCCCCAGGTGTAGGTCACAAGGCTCCTGCGGGGCAGTTCCATATTGGCTTCATAAACTTGCTGCTTTAATGCTTCCAGCATAGGTTATCCTTTCAATTTCCACGCTAAATCGTTCAAGAACAGCTGCTGTTCCAGACTTTCCACCGTGGTATCTTTTGTGATATGGACAAATTCAATACCCATCATGTTGGCCCAGTCCTTCATCTGGTCGGCGGTCACATCGTAGGTCAGTGTCGTGTGGTGTGCGCCGCCCGCCGTGATCCAGCATTCCAGCCCGGTGGTCAGATCAGGCATAGCCTGCCACATGACGCGGGCCACCGGCAGGTTGGGCATGGGTAGAATCGGCTTGACGCAGTGGATGTCCTGGCAAATCAGCCGCAGGCGGCCGCCCATGTCGATGAGGCTCACGACGATGGCGTCACCCTCGTGGCCCTCAAACACCAGGCGGGCAGGCGGCTCACGGTCGCCGATGCCCAGGGGGTGAACCTCCACGCGGGGCCTGGCGGCGGCCACGGACGGGCAGACTTCCAGCATATGGGCACCCAGGCTGTACATGGCCCCGGGCACGAGGTTGTAGGTGTAATCCTCCATAAAGGCGGTGCCGCCGGTCTTGCCCTCGGCCATTGCCTTTATTATAGCAGTCATTGCGGCAACTTTCCAGTCCCCTTCGCCGCCGTAGCCATAGCCCCGAGCCATCAGATGCTGGCTGGCGATGCCCGGCAGCTGGCGCATACCGTACAAGTCCTGGAAAGTATTGGAAAATGCCTTGCACCCTTCGGCGTCCAGCATTTTCTTCATGGCGATTTCCTCGCGGGCCTGGTAGCGCACGGTCTCGATAAAGTCCGTGTCCTCGCTGGCAAAATCGTAGGCGGCGCGGTATTCATCCATCAGGGCGTCAATTTCCGCATCGGTCACGGCGTTCATCGTGTCCACCAGCTGTCCCACGGGCCAAGTGTTGACCTGCCAGCCGAGCTTTGCCTGCACTTCGACCTTGTCGCCCTCGGTCACAGCGACCTCGCGCATATTGTCACCGAAACGCATGACCTTCAATTCTCTCGAGACCGCCACACCCACGGCGGCACGCATCCAATCACCCAGGCGCTTCTGCACGTCCTCGTCCTGCCAGTAGCCCGCAATGACCTTGCGGGGCATCCGCAGGCGGGCGGCGATAAAGCCGTGCTCGCGGTCGCCGTGGGCGGCCTGGTTCAGATTCATGAAGTCCATGTCGATCTCTTCATTGGGGATCTCGCGGTTGTACTGGGTGGCAAAGTGGCAGTAGGGCTTTTGCAGGTTGGCAAAGCCGTTGATCCACATTTTGCTGGGGCTGAAGGTGTGGCACCAGGTGATGATGCCCGCGCAGTGCTTGTCGTAGTTGGCCTCGCGCACCACGTCGGAGATCTCGGTGTTGGTCTTGGCGGTAACTTTGTAGACGATTTTGCAGGGCAGATTGCCGGAGGCGTTCAGCTTATCGGCCATCTCCGCCGCGCGGGCGGCGACGGTCTCGAGGACTTCAGGGCCGTACAAAAACTGACTGCCCACGACGAACCAAAATTCATAGGTATGCAACATAAAAGTTTCCTCCTTCTTTTAAATAACCAGTGCCTGCAGTACTCGGTAGGGGCCGGATATGTCCGGCCCGCAACTTTCCCGGAAGCGCACACTTGCCTTACACGACCGGGCCGGGCATGCCCGGCCCCTACGGCAGGAAAATTTTTCAGGACACCACCGCCCGCTCGGCGTTCAGCGCATTTTTATATTCGATCAGGAACTTCGCGAACCCATCCGTATCGTCGGCATCCGGGGCCAGCGTTACGCTTCTGGCACCGGCGAACACGCAGCGGTTCAGATACGCCGCCAGCGTCTCTCCTGCCCTGCGGTACAGGCGGTAGGCCGCCAACAGCGCCATGCCGTAAGGGCCGCCCTCGCCCGCGGTTTCCATGCAGGTGACGGGCGCGCCTGCTGCAGCGGCCAGATACCGCTGCGCCACACCCGGCGTTTTGAAAATGCCGCCGTGGCCCAGCAGTGTATCCAACGCCACGTGCTCCTGCTTCAAAATGTTTAGCCCCAACGCCAGTGTGGCAAAGGCCGAATAGATATTGGCCCGCATAAAGTTCGCCAGCGTAAAATCACTGTTTGGGCGGCGCAGCAGCAGCGGCAGACCCGCATCAAAGTGGGTCACGCTCTCACCGGAGATATAGTTGATGGGCACCACGCCGCCGCAGTCGGGCGCACCCTTCAAAGACTCGTTGAACAGCCGGGTGAACAACGCGCCCTTGTCGATGCCAGCCCCGCAGAGCGCCGCGCTCTCGGCCAGCAGATCGACCCAGGCGTTCAGGTCGCTGGTGCAGTTGTTGCAGTGAACCATGGCCACCGCCGCACCGTCGGGGGTCGTGACCATGTCGATTTCCGGGTAGACCTTGGAAAGTGGCTTTTCCAGCACGACCATGGCAAAAATACTCGTGCCTGCGCTGACATTTCCGGCGCGCGGGGCCACACTGTTCGTGGCGGCCATGCCGGTGCCTGCGTCGCCTTCGGGTGGGCAGAACGGCACGCCGGGCTGCAAAACGCCGGTGGGGTCCAGCAGCTTCGCGCCCTCGGCGGTCAGCGTGCCCGCGTCCTCACCTGCGGGCAAAACGGTGGGCAGCAGACTGGCAAGGTCCATAGGATAGCCCTGCTTTGCCGCCAACGCGTTGAATTTTTCCAGCATGGCAGCGTTATACCCGCCGGTGGCGCTGTCAATCGGGAACATACCGCTGGCGTCGCCAACGCCCAGCACCTTGCGCCCGGTCAGCTGCCAGTGTACATACCCGGCCAGCGTTGTGAAGAAATCCAGCTGCGTCAGGTGCGGCTCGCGGTTCAGCATGGCCTGGTACAGGTGCGCTACGCTCCACCGCTGGGGGATGTTGAACCCGAACGCCGCGGTCAGCGCTTCCGCCGCTTGGCCAGTCATCGTGTTGCGCCAGGTGCGGAACGGCACGAGCAGATTGCCCGCCGCGTCAAAAGGCAGATAGCCGTGCATCATGGCCGAAATGCCGATGCAGCCCACCGTGGTCAGCGGCTGGCCGTACCGGGCCTGCACATCAGCGGCTAGGGCGGCGTAGGCGGCCTGCACACCACGCCAGACTTCGTCCAGCGGGTAGGTCCAGACACCGTTTTCCAGCCGATTCTCCCAGGTAAAGTCACCCTGAGCGACCGGCTTGCAGGCATCGTCCACCAGCACCGCTTTAATGCGGGTGGAGCCGAACTCAATGCCGAGGGTACAATTTCGTAAGGTAAGCATGGATTTCCTCCTTGACAAGTGGAGCTTTGTTTTCTATGATGAAACTGTCTGGATGTTCAAAATGAAGGGGGCGACCTATGGGAACGGTTTTCAATAAGGAAGAAATGCTGGTTTTGTTGCAGGATTTCCACCGCCTGACCGGGCTGCGCACCGTGGTGTTTGACACCTACGGCATGGATATCCTCTCTTACCCGCCGGAGCTGCCTGCCTACTGCAAGCTGGTGCGCGGCGTGCCGGAAGGGGTCATCGGCTGCCATCTGTGCGACCAAAACGCCTGCCGCAACGCCACGCGGCGGAAAGAGACGGTCATCTACACCTGCCACGCCGGGCTGATCGAGGTCATCACGCCGATTTTGATAGACGGCGCGGCGGTGGGATTTCTGCTGCTAAGCCATATCGTGCAAGGCGCGGACGAGGCGGCCGAGTGGGCCGTGGCCAAGGAGCGCTGCGCACCCTACGGCATCGACGAAGCGGCACTGCACAGCGCCTACGATGCCCTGCCCCGCACGCCCTACCCGACGCTGAAATCGGCATCGGACCTGCTGGCGCTGGCGGCGTCCGCGCTGTACCAACAGGGTTTGGCGCGGCTGAACCCCGGCAGCAGCGAGGCACGGCTGGGCCAATATCTGAGCGACCACCTGGCAGAGGAACTGACCAGCGAAAAGATCTGCCGGGCGCTGTCCTTGAGCCGCACCGGGCTGTATTATCTCTCCCGCCAGACCTACGGCTGCGGCATCAATGAGCAGATCACCCGGCTGCGGGTGCAGCGGGCCATGGAACTGCTGGCCACAACGTCCCTGTCCAACGTGGAGATCAGCCGCCTGACCGGGTTTTCGGACTATAACTATTTTTACCGTGTGTTCCGCCGCCAGACCGGCCTGACCCCGCGCCGCTACCGTACCTCTATGGTAGCAGATACCTAGCCGCCAGAATAGGAACATCTGTTTTAAAAATTGGATTTTTGTTCAAAAAAATGCCCGGCTGCACCTTGCAGCCGGGCGTTTATAATGGCGGGACTCGAAGCGTTCACCCGCCGTAATTGCACTCTAAAAGAAAAATCCCCACCGTAAATCGGTGGGGATTTTTAGAGTGCGCGGTACAGGACTCGAACCTGTGACCTCCTGCACGTCAAGCAGATGCTCTACCAGCTGAGCTAACCGCGCATAGTTGCGCCGCCTGTTGGCGACGCATATTAGTATAGCAGATTGCTTTACAAATTGCAAGCCCTTTTGGCAAAAAAATTCAACTTTTTCAGTCCAGAATGCGCCCATCGGTGGAAATCGTCACGACCTGCCATGGAATGAACTTGCCGGACGCCTGCAACGCACGCTTGGCGGCGTTTTCCAGCCCGCCGCAGCAGGGCACTTCCATCCGCACGATGGTGACTTCCTTAATATCGTTGTTGCGGATGATGGCGGTCAGCTTTTCGCTGTAATCCACATCGTCCAGCTTGGGGCAACCCACCAGCGTGATGTGCCCGCGGATGAACCGTTCGTGGAACGCGGCGTAGGCGTAGGCCGTGCAGTCGGCGGCAATCAGCAGCTTGGCACCGGCAAAGTAGGGCGCGTTGATGGGCACCAGCCTGATCTGTACCGGCCACTGGCGCAGCTGGCTTGGGGCCATCGTGGGGGCGGTGCTCTCCCCTGCCGCGTCGGCGGGGTGCAGGGCCTTGGCCATGCTGCCCGGGCAGACGTGCATTGTTTTGGGGGCACTGCCGGGGCAGCTGTGGGGCGCGTGGGCGGCCTTGTGTGCCTTGGCGGCCTGGACGGCGGCCTCGTTGTAGGGCGCAGCCTCGCGCTGCTCAAACGTGATGGCCCCGGTCGGACAGTGGGGCAGGCAGTCGCCCATGCCGTCGCAGTAATCGTCGCGCATCAGTGTGGCCTTGCCCCCGACCATTGCAATAGCGCCTTCGTGGCAGGCGGCGGCGCAGGCCCCGCAGCCGTTGCATTTTTCCTGGTCGATATGAATGATCTGTCGTTTCATAGTCAGCCTCCTTGACTTTATGCTGCTATTTTACTACAATGGCAGAAAAGAATCTGTTGTAGTAACAACATACGAGGTGCAAAAAATGGAAAGCTGCAAACTGCCCGATGTGCCGCTGTTCCGCGGCCTGACCGAGACGGAGGCCGCCGCGGCCATAGAGGCCCTGCGGATGCGCCGCCGCCCCTTTGCCAAGGGCGAAGTCCTGTTGGAGGCCGGCTGCACCGCGCCGCCATTGGGCGTGGTACTGGCGGGCCGCGTGCATATGGAGCATCTGGACGTCTGGGGCAGCAAAACGCTGTTGGGTCAGGCTGGGCCGGGCGATCTGTTTGCCGAGACTTACGCCTGCCTGCCCGAGGAACCGCTGCTGGTCAGCGTGGTGGCAGCCGAAAGCGGCGAGGTGCTGCTTTTGGACACCGATCAACTATTGCGGTGCGGCTGCGAACCGTGGCGCTGGAAGATGACCCAAAACCTGCTGCGTATTGCTGCCCGCAAAAACCTGGGGCTGGCCCAGCGCAGCCTGTACACGGCTCCCAAGACGATACGCGGGCGCATCACGGCGTATTTTTCAGTGCTGGCGCGGCGCAGCGGCAGTATGCAGTTCAACCTGCCCTTTGACCGTCAGCAGCTGGCCGACCACCTGGGCGTTGACCGCAGCGCCCTGAGCAATGCCCTCTCCCAGATGCAGCGCGAGGGCCTGCTGACCCTCGACCGCCGCAAGGTGGAGCTGAGACAGGTGGACGAGCTGTAAACGGGCAGCAAGCAGTAAAATGCCATTACAGCCCATATTTTTCGTATGTTTCCATCAAAACATCGGCAAGCGGACGGCCTGCCGATGTTTGTATTTATGTGCACAGTGAAAGTGAGTGTGTACCAAAAGAAAAAGACACATGAATCTTAACGATTCCATGTGTCTTTTAGAGTGCGCGGTACAGGACTCGAACCTGTGACCTCCTGCACGTCAAGCAGATGCTCTACCAGCTGAGCTAACCGCGCATATTGCGTCACCACTTGGCGACGCAGATTATTATAGCAGATGCCAATGCAAATTGCAAGGGGTTTTTGAAAAAAGTTTGGATTTTTTCAACTTTTTTCTGTGCCTGGTCACTGCACCGTGGTTTCCACCTGGGGCGCACCACCTGCCAGCTGTTCGGCGGTCAGGGGCGCGGGGGCTGCGGCGGGCTGTTCCAGCTTTTCGCGGGCCACGGCCAGCATCAGTTTGATGCGGTTCTCCTGGTTGACGCGGGTCGCGCTGGGGTCGTAGTCTACCGGCGTGATGTTCGCATCGGGGTGCAGGGCGCGGATCTTGTTGATCATGCCCTTGCCCACGATGTGGTTGGGCAGGCAGCCGAAGGGCTGGGCACAGACGATGTTGCCATAGCCGCCCTCGACCAACTCGATCATCTCGGCGGTCAGCAGCCAGCCCTCGCCCATCTTGGCACCCAGAGAGATAATACCCTCTGGTTTTTTCATCAGCTCGCGGAAGGAGCCGGGCGCGTAGAAGCCGTACTTGCGCATGGCGTCGTAGCTGGCGCAGCCGATGCTGTCCAGCCAGCTCAGGAACGCATCCGCGCCGCCTGCGACCAGCTTGTTGCCGCCGTACAGGTCGATGTCCAGCTTGTAGTTGGCCACGCAGTACTCTACAAAGCCCATCAGACCGGGCAGGTTGACCTCGCAGTCCTGGCTCTCAAGAAATTTTTCCAAATCGTTATTGCCCAGCGGCGAATACTTGACGTAAATTTCGCCGACAACGCCGACCTTGACCTTCGGTACGCGGGTGATGGGGATGGTGGCGTAGTCCTTCGCGATGTCGTAGAAGCGGCGTTTCATATCGTGGGCGGAGTAGTTCCTGTCGCCGCGAATCCAGCTCTGGATGGTGGCGATCCACTTTTCGGTCATGGCGTCGGCGTCGCCCTTGTGATCCTCATAGGCGTGGGTCTGGCTGCGCAGGGCCACCAGCATATCACCGTAGAAAATCGATGCAATGACTTTGCGCAGCAGCGGCACAGTCAGCGGCAGGCCGCTGCCCTTTTCCAGACCGGAGAAGTTCAGCGACGCGACCGGGATATTGCCGTAGCCCGCCTTGACGAGGGCCTTGCGCAGCAGCTTGATGTAGTTTGACGCGCGGCAGCCGCCGCCGGTCTGGGTGATGAGCAGCGCCGTGTGATCCAGGTCGTACTTGCCGCTGTTCAGCGCGTCCAAGAACTGACCGATGACCAGCAGCGCCGGGTAACAGGTGTCGTTATGGACGTATTTCAGGCCCAGCTGGGCGACCTCGCTGCCGCAGTTGCCCAGCACCTCGGTCTGGTAGCCCTCGCTGGCCAGCGCCGCCTGCATGAGCCGGAACTGGGTGACCGCCATGTTGGGAATCAGGATTTTATGGGTCTTTACCATATCCTTGGTAAAATTGGGAGTCATGTATTCCATGGGTTGCCTCTTACTTATGGTCTTCTTTCCGTTCTTCCAGTGCTGCAAACAGGCTGCGCAGGCGGATGTTCACCGCGCCCAGGTTCGTGATCTCGTCGATCTTCAGCTGGGTGTACAGCTTGCCGCCCGCCTGCAAAATCTCGCGGGTCTCGTCGGTGGTCACGGCGTCCAGGCCGCAGCCGAAGGACACCAGCTGCACCAGATCCATGTCGGGCTGTTCGGTGCAGTACTTGGCGGCGGCATACAGGCGGCTGTGGTAGGTCCACTGGTTCAGCACGGCGGTTTGGAACTTCTGCTCGTGCCAGCTGACGGAATCCTCACTGACGACGGCCGCGCCCTGGCGGATAATAAGCTGGTTGATGCCGTGGTTGACCTCGGGGTCAACGTGGTAGGGGCGGCCCGCCAGCACGACGATATGCTTGCCTTCCTTGCGGGCAGCGGCGATGATCTCGGTACCCTTGTCGCGCAGCTGCTGCATATGGCGGGCGTACTCGTCGTAAGCCGCATCGATGGCCTCATGCACGGCCTTTTTGTCCAGCCCCGGGAAATATTTGTCCAGCGCCTGCTGGAATTTCTTGTAGAAATCCTTGCGGCGCTCGAGGTTGAAGTAGTCGTAGATGAACTTCGTCGCGTTCAGCTCGGGACAGTTGCCCTCCAAAACCTCGGGGTAATAGGCGACGACCGGGCAGTTATAATGGTTGTCACCCAGGTGCTCGTCCAGGTTATAGCTCATGCAGGGGTAGAAAATCGCATCCACGCCCTGCTCACACAGCCAGCGGATGTGGCCGTGGGTCAGCTTGGCCGGGAAGCAGGCCGTGTCGCTGGGTATGGTCGCCTGGCCGCTCTGGTACAGCTTGCGGTTGGAGAAGGGGCTGACGACGACCTCAAAGCCCAACTTGGTGAACAGTGTGTGCCAGAACGGCAGCAGCTCGTACATATTCAGGCAGAGCGGGATGCCGATTTTGGCGCGGGGGCTGGCCGGGGCGGCTGCCTTGCGGTAGTCGTCCAGCAGCTTCAGCTTGTAGGCGTAGAGGTCCAGATCCTCATTGTTGGCCTTGCCGGTCACGGGTTTATCGCACCGGTTGCCGGAGATAAACCGCTTGCCATCGGCAAAAACGTTGACGGTCAGCTGGCAGTGGTTGCCGCAGCCGTTGCACTGCACGGTGTTGACCTTCTGGCTGAACGCTTCCAGCTCGGCCTCGGTCAGGACGGTGCTGTGGGCGTTCTCGCCCGCGCGGCTCTTGCCGTACAAGGCTGCGCCGTAAGCGCCCATCAGGCCCGCAATGTCGGGGCGGATGACGTTGACGCCCATCTCTTTTTCAAAGGCGCGGAGGACAGCTTCATTATAGAAAGTACCGCCCTGCACGACGATGTTGCGGCCCAGCTCTTCCGGGCTGGACGCGCGGATGACCTTGTACAGCGCATTCTTGACGACGGAAATCGACAATCCGGCGCTGATATTTTCAATCGATGCACCGTCCTTTTGCGCTTGCTTGACAGACGAGTTCATGAACACAGTGCAGCGGGAACCCAAATCGACCGGTTTGTCGGCAAACAGGCCCAGCGCGGCGAACTCCTTGACATCGTAGCCCAGCGCCTGGGCAAACGTCTGTAAAAAGCTGCCGCAGCCGGAGGAACAGGCCTCGTTCAGGAAGATGTTGCTGATGGCACCATCCTCGATCTTGAAGCACTTCATGTCCTGGCCGCCGATGTCGATGATGAAATCGACATCGGGCAAAAAGTGCTTGGCGGCGGTGAAGTGGGCCACCGTCTCCACCAGTCCGCGGTCACAGTGGAACGCATTCTTGACGAGTTCCTCGCCGTAGCCGGTGGTGGTCACGCTGGCAATTTGCAGGCCCGGGTGCCCCTGATAGAGTTTGAGCAGCGTCTCTTTGACCAGCGGGATGGGGTTGCCCAGGTTCGGACGGTAGCTCTCGAACAGAATGTTGGCGTCGTTGTCGATGACCACCAGCTTGATGGTGGTGGAGCCGGAGTCAATGCCGATATGTACCGGCCCACAGTCTGCACCAAAGGGCAGGCAGGGCACGGTGGCTTTCAGGTGGCGGGCGTGGAATTCCTCGTACGCCTGCTTATTGGCAAACAGCGGCGGCAGGCTGACGTAAGTGGCCGTGGCACTGTAATCGTCCAGGCGCTTGGCAACCTCGCGCAAATCGGATTCCTCGTCGGCGTAGAACGCAGCGCCCATGGCGACGAAGAGAAGGCTGTTCTCCGGCAGAGTGCCGGTGACGCCCAGCGTGCGGTCAAAGCTCTCGCGCAGGGTCTTGGCGAAAGTCAGCGGACCGCCGAGGTACAGAATGTTGCCCTTGATGGGGCGGCCCTGGGCCAGGCCCGCAATGGTCTGGTTGACGACGGCCTGATAGATGGAGGCCGCGATGTCGCCCGCCTGCGCACCCTGGTTGATGAGGGGCTGGATGTCGCTTTTGGCAAACACGCCGCAGCGGCTGGCGATGGTGTAGGTGCGGGTCGCGCCCTGGGCGGCCTTGTCCATCTCGTCGGCACCCATCTTCAGCAGGGTAGCCATCTGGTCAATGAACGCGCCGGTGCCGCCGGCACAGCTGCCGTTCATGCGGACCTCGGTGCCGTTGGTCAGGAACAGGATTTTTGCGTCCTCGCCGCCCAGCTCAATGATGCAGTCGGTGCCGGGGGCCAGGCGGTTGGCTGCCACGCGGGTGGCGAAAACCTCCTGCACAAAGGGCACCTTACAGCTGTCGGCCAGGCCCATGCCGGCCGAGCCGGAGATAGCCAAATATGCGCGGCCGTCGGGCAGATACTCTGCTGCGACCTTTTCCAAAAGGGCCTTGCCCTTCTCTAAAATATGGCTGAAATGACGTTCGTAGGTAGAATAGATGATTTGATCGGCGTCGTTCAGCACGACACATTTAATCGTGGTGGAACCAATGTCCAGACCAACTCTCATAGGATTTTGCCTCCTGCGGGTATGAGTGTCTGCGGGATACCGTAGGCCGGGTCTGCCCCATGGCGATACAATATCAGCTTATATTATACAGGTTTCGGCGGCATTCGGCAAGGGGCGCGGCGCCGAAAAAACGTTGTCAAATGCGAAAATTTGTACAAAAAAAACACGAAAGCGGTGCGGAGACGATCCGCACCGCTTTCGCGTCAAAAGAAAAGAGGAGTATGGATGAAAAACTTGGGGTCCTGTTCTGGGGGCCGGGTCCCTGCTCCCTTCCCGGAGAACACTTATAGTATATCCGGCAAATGTGTCAAAGTCGTGAAGGAAAATTCAACAAATTAAGAAGGGTTTGTGAACAAACGGGAGGTTCTTACAGCAAAAACCACCTGGCTTTACGCCAGGTGGTCATGTACTTTATTTACTGATCGTCCCCATTCAGCCGATCAATCTGATCCTGCAACAGCTGCGACACAGGCCGCCGGGTGTTGCGCAGGCGGTGAATCGGGGCGGGGGCAGCGGGCTTATGCTGCACCGGTTGGGCCTTCGCCTTCACGCGCAGGCGCTCAGCGGGTTTGTCCCCTGCCGGGGCGGCAGCCTTGGCAGCCGGGCGCGGGGCGCTGACGGGGATATCCGTCTCCGGGGTGCCCTGGGCAAAGCTGCGCATATCGGTGCCCAGCTCTTTCAGTTCGGCCTCGGTCTGATCCAGTGCCTGGTAGATGGCCTGGGTCAGACCGTCCAGGTCCAGCGTGGCAGCGCTCAAACGCTCGTCCACGCGGGCCAGACGCTCCCGCACAAGCATGACGCCCGACGCAATGCTGCGGGCGTTCTCGGCCATGCGGCTTTTCTGCAAATCGGCCTGCTGCTTCAGTTCTTTTTCGGCGCTGTCCGCATACAGGCGGGCGTCGGCCAGAATCTTACCGGCTTCCAGCTTGGCTTCCCGCACCAAATCGGACGTGGGCGCAGCGGGGGCAACGGTAGTGTTCAGCTGCCGGGCCGAAGCCAGCTGCTTTTGCAGCTCGTCCACCTGCTGCTGCAAGTCGTGGCATTTCAGCTGCCAGATGTTGGCGTTCTTCTGGTTTTCGCGCTGGGTGGACTGGAACGACGCGGTCTTTTTCTTGATGGTCTCCAGCTGCTCGTCCGCCTCGCGGCGCTTGGCCTCGGCGGCGTCGGCACGCTGGGTGGCGGCGGCCAATTCGGCTTTCAGGGCTTCAATGCGGCTGTCGCCGGCACTGCGCTCATTGCGCAGGTCGTCCAACTTGGACTGCATCTGCTGCAGCTGTCGGTTATATTCCAGTTCGTGCTGCTGGGCCTCGTTTGCCAGGGCGTTCATGTAAGCCAGCACATCATTTTTATCAAAGCCGAACAAGCTGGAACGGAAACCCTGTTCCTGAATGTTCATCGGTTCAGACGGCATGGCTTTTTACATCCTCTCGCAGCAAAATTTATCAGGAACGCTTGTTCAAGATGCTGAGCAGGTCGTCAAAGTAATCGCCGTCATCCTCTTCCTCGGCGGGGGCAGCGGGCTGGGCGGCCACGGGAGTATCCATGCCGGTGCTGAAGGACTGGGTGAAGATGGGGTTGGGCATAACCGGGTTGATCTGCTGCTGGGCAGGCTGCACCGGGCGGGCCGGAGCGTCGGACTGCTGGACCGGCTGCTGCGCAGCGGGCTGGGTGGCAGCGGCGCGCTTGGCGTCCACATGGGCCTGGATGGGCTCGTCCACCTCGGGCGTGCTCTCGAAGCCGGTGGCGACAACGGTAATGCTCATCTCGTCGCTCAGGCGCTCGTCGAACGCAGTACCCCAAATGATGTTGGCATCGGGATGTGCGCTCTGGGTGATCATGCTGGCAGCGGTCTCGACATCCTCCAGGCCGATATCCGGGCTGGACGTGATGTTGATGATGACGCCGCGCGCACCGGCAATGCTGGTCTCCAGCAGCGGGCTGGAAATGGCAGCCTTGGCGGCGTTCTCGGCCTTGCCGGCACCCTTGGCGACGCCGACGCCCATGTGGGCGAAGCCGGCGTCCTTCATGATGGAGCGCACGTCGGCAAAGTCCAGGTTGATGAAGGCCGGGATGTTGATCAGGCTGGAAATGCTCTCAACGCCCTGGCGCAGCACGTTGTCAGCGGCCTCAAAGGCGTTCATCAGGGTAATCTTCTCCTGGCTGATGAGCTTCAGGCGCTCGTTGGGAATGACGATCAGAGAGTCGACGTGCATCATCAGGGAAGCGATGCCCTGCTCGGCCTGGGCCATCTTGCGCTTGCCCTCAAAGGCGAAGGGCTTGGTGACGATGCCGACGGTCAGGATGCCTAGGTCATGGGCCGTCTCAGCCACGACAGGGGCAGCGCCCGTGCCAGTGCCGCCGCCCATGCCGGCGGTGATAAAGACCATCTGCGCACCCTTCAGGGAGTTGGTGATCTCGTCCTTGCTCTCCTCGGCAGCGCGCTGGCCGATCTCCGGGTCAGCACCGGCGCCGCGGCCCTTGGTCAGCTTGGCACCAAGCTGGACCTTCTGGGTGGCCTTGGAGTTGAGCAGGGCCTGCTGGTCAGTGTTCATCGCAACGAACTCGACACCAGACAGACCTGCCTCCACCATACGGTTGACGGCGTTGCCGCCGCCGCCACCTACGCCGATAACCTTGATATTGGTTACATTTTGCATTTCTTCATCGAGAACGAATGCCATGAGTGTATCCCCCTAAAAGTGAAGTTGTTTAACCGGATCCTATGGGTTTGGCCCGCATATGGGCACACTGATCCGCGATTTTTTACATATAACTGATTATTAGAATATCAAATTTTACAGACAATTTCAATACCCCAAGGGCAAATTCATAAAAAAAGTGGTAGGGATACGGCATACGCTGCTCTTTTTTCTCTTATCTCTTATCCAATTTCCGCCCCCAGTCGCCTTATCTCCCCCGGCAAATCGGCATACCCCCTGCGGATATGCCCCGGGTCGCGCAGGGTGGTCGTGCCGTCTGCGCCGAGGGCGGCCACCAGCAGGGCGGCCCCGCCGCGCAGGTCGGGGGCGGTCACGGCGGCACCGCGCAGCCGTGACCCGCCTGCAATCATCAGCCGCCGCCCTTTGGCCGTTACCTCCGCGCCCATAGCGGCAAAACCTGCGGCGCAGGCAAAGCGGTTGGGGAACAGGCGGTCAAAAATTTCGCTCTTCCCTTCTGCCGCCAGCAGTACGGCGGCGGCCAGGGGCGCGGTGTCGGTGGCAAAGGCGGGCCAGGCGTCGGCACAAAGCTGCACCCCGCCCCGCAGCGGCACGGCGGGGTCGTGGACCAGTCCGGCCCAGTCCGGTCCCTTCTCGATCTGCACGCCGGTCTGCGCCAAAAATTGCAGAAATGCGCCGTACAGGGCTGGGTCACAGCTGGTAATGCGTATGTCTCCGCCCGCGGCCGCCAGCGCGGCGGCGTAGGTGGCGGCGGCAATGCGGTCGGGCAGCGGGGCGTGCACCGCCCCGCCCAGGGGCCGCCCGCCCTGCACCGTCAAAATCGGCGTGCCGTAGCCGGAAATGTCAGCCCCGCAGGCGCACAGAAAGGCAATCATATCGCCGATTTCCGGCTCCCGCGCCGCGCCTCGCAGTACGGTACGGCCCTGGGCGCAGCAGGCGGCCATCAGCAGTGTCATTGTAGCACCGACGCTGGGCAGCCGCAGCGTGAAATCCACCCCATGCAGCGGCCCTTTGCGCCGCAGCGTCACGGCGATGCCTTCTAATTCTACCTCGGCCCCCATGGAGGCCAACCCGGCCAGGTGGATATCCACAGGACGCGGCCCCAGGCGGCAGCCGCCCGGCAGGGGCAGCCGCACATACCCCGCCCGGCAGAGCAGCGGCGCCAAATAGAACACCGAGCTGCGCATGGCCCCGGCCAGGTAATCGGGAATCTCGCCGCAGAGCGCATCGGCGGGGCGGGTGCAGATATCCGCGCCGCAGCGCTGCGCGTCGGCCCCCACAGCCTGCAAAAGGGCCAGGCTGGTGTCCACATCGGCCAGGGCGGGCACGCCGCGCAGACGGCACGGCCCGCCGCAGAGCAGTGACGCCGCCAGCAGCGGCAGGGCGCTGTTTTTGGCCGCCGCCGGGCGGATGCTGCCGTGCAGGGGCTGCCTGCCGTGAATCGTGATCGTCTGCATGAGCGGGCCTCCCTGAATGTGTTCTACCTTGTTATATGCCGCCTGCCCGGCCACATATTACAACAGCATCGGTTGTATCTGCACGCCGCGCAGGGCGGCTTCCAGGGTGTCGGGCAGAAGGGTAAAATCGCTCTTTAAGCTGCACGGCTTTTTGTAGCTGTCGTCCTGGCCGAAGGGCACAAAATAGTAGTGCCGCCGCTGCAAAAGCTGGCCCAGCGCCGGGGCACTGCCCGAAAGCCCATCGTTCGTGGACGGTGCGATGACGATGGGCCGCCCGCCGCGCAAAAGGCTCTTGGCGGCCAGTGTGACCGGGGTCGAACTGATCCCTGCCGCCAGCAGGGCCATCGTTGTGCCGGTGGCCGGGGCAATGACGAGGGCGTCGGCCAATTTCTGCGGGCCCAGCGGCTCGACGCCCTGCAAGGTGGTCAGCGGTTTGTGGCCGGTGACTTCGTACAAGGTCTGCCGCAGGGCGGCGGCCGTGCCGAAGCGGGTGTCCTGCCCGGCAGCGCTGGCGCTTAAAATGGGTAGGACATCCCACCCCCGCGCGGCCAGCAGCCGCACCTGGGGCAGCACGGCGGAAAAGCTGCAAAAGCTGCCGCACAGCGCAAAGGCAACCGTGCGTTTCGGTTGGGTGGTCATGGGGTGCTCCTTTCCGCGTATTCGCCGCGTTCCTCTAAAATTGTCAGAACGGTCTGCGCAATCAGTGCCCCGGCTGTTTGGGGCGCACAGCGGCCCGGCAGGGCCAGGGCGTGCTCAGCGTGCAGACCCAGTTCCTCGGCGGCGGCAAAATCGGTGCCGCCCGGCAGGCTGGCAAGATCGATGATCAGCGCCCCGCCCGGCAGTCTTTGCAGCAGTGCCCGGGGCAGCACCGGCGCGGGGATCGTGTTGATGACGGCGTCAAACTCCGGCAGCAGCCCGGGCAGAGCGGTCAGCGGCGCGGCGCGGCAGCCCGCACACCGGGCGTTGGCGCGCTGCTCGGCACTGCGGGCAGCCACAGTGACGCGCCCGCCCAGAAGTCCCAGCCGCCGGGCCACGGCGCGGCCTACCCGGCCATAGCCCAGCACAAGGAAGTCACTCTCCCAAATCGTGCGCTGACGCAGGCGCAGCAGCAGTTCCAGGCAGCCTTCGGCGGTGGGCACGGCGTTCAGAGATTCCAGCTCGGGCCGCAGGAAGTAATCCACCAGCGGCAGATTGGCCTGCCGCACGGCGGTGCGCACCGGCATACCGGGACGGCCCGCAAAAATCCATGTGCCCTGCCCGGCCCCCTGCAAGGCGCGGGCAACTTCGTCGCTGACGCGGCCCTGGGACATGGGCAATAAGATGTAATCGGCTGCGGCGGCATTGTCGGCTGCGGTCACGCCGTAGCCCGCACGGCGCAGCACATGGGCCGCCGCCTGCTGGCGGGCATCGTGCCCCACTACGCAAAATGTTTTCGGCATAAGCGCTCACCTCGGTTGGTTTTGGGATATAGTATGCCGGGGCGGCGGGAGGTGTGAATTGACTAAGCCTTCCCTCCTCGGGGGAAGCCTTGTACAACAAAAAAACAGCACCCGCCGTTTTCAGCGGGTGCCGTTATACAATATCAATAATTCTTCAACCCATCGCATTGCCCGCGCCAGACAAGCAGCGGGTTGATGGGTACGGTGCCGATGCGCATTTCGGCGACGACGATCTTGCTGCAAACGCCCAAAAGCTGGCCTTGCTTGACGTTCTCGCCAGCCTTGACGTTCAGCGCACCCAGGCCGTAGAAGATGCTCTTGAGGCCGGCGCCGTGCTCGATAACGACGGTATTGCCGTAGATGCCGCCCAGGTCCTCGGCCAGCAGCACGCGGCCGCTGGCGGGCACGATCATCGAATCGTTGGACTTCTTCGGCTTGATGACGACATTTGTCGCGGTGCGGCCGCCGTAGCCGTAGTTGGTGCTGCGTTCGCTGCGGGCGCGGCCTGCGTACTCGGTCATGCCGTAAATCAGCGGTGTATCGAAGGAATCCAGGAACGGCTGCACAAAACCGCCCACGGCCCACTCGATGCTGTCATCCGTGGTGGCAAGCACCTTGGTGACGGCGGCGGGGGCGTCGCTCTCGCCGATGTAGGGCGAGATCATCTGGGACGTTTTGCTGTAATCCTTATAGGTGTAGGACGCCGCGCGGATGGACAGCGTCATATCCTCGGTGTAGCCGTCGGCGGTGACGGTCAGGGTCACGTTGCCGGTGCTCTCGTTCCAGGGAATGGGCAGATAGCAGATCCAGCCGTTGGCCGCCTGGACAAAGCCGGGGGTCTGCAAGGCCGTTTTGATGGCGGGGGCTTCGCCGCTCAGCGTCGGGCCGACGCGCACCGCCGCCACGCTGCCCTGTTGCACGGACGGCGTGCAGAGCTGCATGGTGGGCTTGATGTTGACCGTGAACTGGAATTGCCAGGTCTCGGTACCGGTGACGCTGGAATCGCGGTCGGACGAGCTTCCATCGACCTTGACGACGAGCTTGGCGTCGTAGGTGCCGTTTTCTTCAAACAGATAGCTGCGGAAGCCGGTGACGCCGCCGTCGTACAGGGTGTTCTTGTCGGCATCGGTGACAGTCAGCGTGGCCGTGTAGCCGGACGGAGTGACGACCACATCGGGCGACGCGCCGGAGACCGGCGTGTCCAGCACATAGGGTGCGGAACTCAAGGTTTCGGCGTAGGTGCGCTTAAACAGGTTGCCCACAACCGGGACGTGCCAGCTGTACGCCGTGGGGTTTATCTCCTGTCCGTCGAAGGTCGCCTTGATGGTGGGGAGCATATCGGGCGTGGCGCTGCGGTAGAGCCAGGCTACGCCCGCCCCTGCGATGATGAGCACAAAGATGATGACCAGCAGCAGCCATTTGATCATGCCGAACCCGGCGCGGCCCAGCTTTTGCGGGATGGTGTCGTCGGGCTCGTCGTCCTCGTCGGCGGTGTCGTCAGCGTCCGGCGCGGGGGCTGCGTTTTCCTCTGCCGGGACGTCGGGAATGTTCTCCTCCAACCCGGCCATGATCTGGGAAATCGAGAGCTGAGCCGTGCGGGAAATGGTGGCAGCACGCGCTTTTTCTTCGGGGGTGTCGTCGGGGTCGATGTCGTCCGCAGGGGTGTCCTTGGCCTCGTCGGCGGGGGTGTCACCGCTCACGTTCTCGTCGGCAGGAGCATCGTCAGCGTCTGGGACGCTGGCAGATTCTTCTTCGGTGGGAGCATCGTCCGGTTCGGCAGGGGCGGATTCGGCTTCGGCTGGATCGGCAGACTTCGCAGATGCCTCGGGCGTATCTTCGGGGGCATCCGCAGGTGCAGCTTCTTCCGCCGGGGCGTCGGCAGGCTGCGGCGGAATGGGGACATCCCGCCCTACGGTCTCCGGGGCAGCGGGGGTCTCCGCCGGTTCGGCGGGTTCGGGCTGCTCGGGGGTATCGGATGCCGTGTCAGGTTCGGCAGCCGGGGCCGAGTCAGCCGCAGGAACAGCCGTCTCGGCGGGCCTGGGGGCATTGGCAGCCGGTTCCTTTTTGCGGCTGCGTTTGCGGTGCTTCGGGTTGGGTGCTTCCTCCCAATCCACGGCAGCCGCGGTGTTCTTCTCTTCTTCCATGGTTTCTCCCACTCTTCTAATAACTCGATTCCCTAGGATGTAGGGGGCGGTATCCTCGACGCCCCGCAGCTTTTGGGCGGGCGGTCGTTTGCCCTTCGTGTGGGGCCCGCCGTATAATATTTATTCCGACTCTCTGAATTGCAGACCACTGTTGCCGTTCAGGGCGATCTGCGGGTCGGTGGATTTGCTGCCAATGCGCAGCTCATAAATCAAATTGTGGGTCGTCCCGGCAGTGCCCAGCGGGTCGCCGGTGGAAACCGACTGCCCGCGCTCCACATCCACGGTTTCCAGGCCGTAGAGGTAGCTCTTGACGCCGCAGCCGTGATCGATGACCACCGTGCCGCCGGTCAGGGTCAGCGTGCCCGCAAAGACCACGTTGCCCGCCTGGGGCGCGGTGACGGTCTCGCCGTCTGGGGCGTCGTAGGTCAGGCCGGTGGCCTGGCCGCTGCGCTGGCCGTCCACCATCTGGGTCGTGCCGTATTCCATCGTGACAGCGCCCGCGCTGGGGGCCTCAAAGCGACCGTTCCACAGCTTGGCAGAACTGCCGGTGGTGTACAGCGGCCAGATGGCATTGCGGAATTCCTCGCCGCCGCCCACGTCCTCCTCGGCAGGGACAGCCTGGGTATCGTACATCGTGCGGGTCACGGTGAGGGCGATATCTTTTTCCAGCGTGCCGCAGGTCAGGTGCAGCGTGTGGTCACCGCCCTCGGCGTTGTAGGTCACGGGCAGGTAGCCCATGTACCCGCTGGACGTCTTGCGGAACCAGACCGTGCCCAGGTCGCTTTCGACGCTGGGCTCGCCGTCCAGAATGCCGGACAGCTGGATGGCAACGATGCTGCCCTGGGCCGCACGCTCGGTGCTCAGGGTCACTTTGGGGTTCATGGCCATCGTGAACCCGGCGCGGTAGGCGTACCAGCCCGCCGGGTCGCCGGGGGCGTCGGCGTCGTTGTGGTAAGCCGTTACGATGATCTGATAATCACCGTTCTGGGCATAGGTATAGGTGTTGCAGCTGGATTTATCGCTGCTCCAGGCTGTGCCGTCGGGCGCGGTAATCTGCACCGTGGCCGATGTGACCCATGCGGGCAGCGTCAGCTGGGGGATGGTATCGGTGAAAGTGCCCAGCTTCTGCACGGTCAAATTTGTGGGGCTTTCGTATGTTTTTGTGACTTTGTCACCCAGCACCGGGACAGCCCAGTCCCAGCCGTTGGATTCCAGCGTGATATCGCCGAATTGCACAGGCTCCTGCGGGAGGGCGTCCTCGCCGGTGCGGCTGTACAGGAATGCCGCTGTTCCGCCCAGGATCGCGGCAACCATCACGGCGACCATCACCAGCCAAAGCAGCAGTTTACGCATAATTCATATTCTCCATTGCCAAAAGACCGGACGCCGCCAGCGCCCGGCCGGAAGGTGTTTTGCGCGGGAAGGAAATTACTCCTCCGTCGGTGCGTCGGGGATCTTCTCGTAGGTGGTGGTGTCCTCGTCGTCCTCGTCGTCAAAATCATCGTAATCGTCGCTGAACAGCAGGCGCTCGTACTCGTCCAGCTCCTTCTCGCGGTGGTACAGGTACAGCGCGGCGGCGGTCAGCGCACCGGCAGCGGCAAACAGGAAGGCCAGAACGGCACCGAAGGTAGATTTCTTCATCATAATGGGTTCTCCTTTACATAAAAACTGCACAGATGCGCGAGTTTTGGAAACGCATACAGAAATGGATGATTTGCTGATTCTATTATACCCGACGCGGCGGGCAAATACAACACTGCAATTTGTAAAATATTCCTGGATTTTTGCGCCGCTTTTTGCCGGAAATGTGATGCCGCCCGGCTCTGCCCCGCCTTGACAAGCGGCCCCGAATGCGTTTTACTATATTAGCACTTTAAATCGGAAAAGAGGATGATCCCCTATGCAAAACACCTTTGCCAGGGAGAGCGTACTAAAAAATGTACTGCGGTTCTCGCTGCCGTACCTGCTCTCCTACTTTTTGCAGACGCTTTACGGCATGGCGGACCTGCTCATCATCGGCCAATTTGACGGTGTGGCGGGCACGACGGCGGTGTCCATCGGCAGCCAGGTCATGCACATGGTCACGGTCATGCTGGTGGGGCTGGCTATGGGTATCACGGTGGGCATCGGCCACGCCGTCGGTGCGGGCGAAAACCGCCGCGCGGGCAGCACCATCGGCAACGGCGCAGTGCTGTTTCTGGTGCTCTCGGCGGCGCTGGCGGCGCTGCTGGCGGGGCTGGTGGGACCCATCACGGCCATCATGTCCACCCCGGCCGAGGCCGTTGCGGGCACCCGGGCGTACCTGACCATCTGTTTTATCGGCATCCCCTGCATCACGGCGTACAACATCATTGCGGCCATCTACCGCGGGCTGGGAGACTCTAAAAGCCCGATGTACTTTATCGCGGTGGCCTGCGCGGCCAACATCGTGCTCGACCTCGTCTTTATGGGGGCGCTGGGCATGGGGCCTGGGGGCGCGGCGCTGGGCACAACGCTGTCCCAGGCCATCAGCGTCGTGGTCTCGCTGGCGGCAATCTTAAAGCGCGGGCTGGACGGCGTGCAGCTGCAGAAAAGCGACTTCCGCCCCCGGCGTGCCATCATCGGGCGCATCCTGCGCGTCGGCGTACCGGTGGCCATGCAGGATGGCTTGATCCAGATTTCGTTTTTGATCATTACCGTCATTGCCAACCGGCGCGGCCTGACGGACGCAGCTGCTGTGGGCGTGGTGGAAAAGTTCATCAGCTTTGTGTTCCTGGTGCCGTCGTCGATGCTCTCCACCGTGTCGGCGCTGGGCGCACAGGAAGTCGGCGCAGGCCGCCACGACCGTGCATCGGCTACGCTGCGGTACGGCATCGGCATTACGCTGGGCTTTGGTGCGGTGGCGGCCGTGCTGGTGCAGTTCATCGCGCCGAATGTCGTGGGGCTGTTCACCGCCGACGCCGCCGTCATTGCGGCGGGCGCGTGGTATCTGCGCGGGTATATTTTCGACTGCTTCTTTGCCGGGGTGCATTTCAGTTTCAGCGGGTATTTCTGTGCCTATGGCCGCAGCGAGCTGTCGTTCATCCATAACATTTTGTCCATCGTGCTCGTTCGCGTGCCGGGGGCGTACCTGACGTCGAAGCTCTTCCCGGACAACCTGCTGCCCATGGGCCTGGCGACGGCCTGCGGCTCGCTGCTGTCGGTTATCGTTTGCCTGGTGATGTATACGGTGCTGAAGCGCAAAGGCTCGTTTGGGGGAAAGGGATAATGCCGTGGGGGAAAATTTATCCCGCCCCTGCAACACAAAAATGCGGTCTCCGCGCGGGAGGCCGCATTTTTGTGTCATTTTAGAACAATTTATCCACCGGGTACAGCCCGTCCTCGCTCATCTTTTTCAGCGCGGCTACCAGCTCGGGTTTATCCTCGCGGTAGGTTATGCCGTGCCATTTGTCGGCGCTGGTCAGGACGTGGACGTCCGCCTCACCGCGCTCCAATGCGCCGGTCACGACGGTGGGCAGGTAATATTCGCACTTCATCGGGTTGACAGGAAGGCTTTCCTTCAAAAACGCCGCAAACCCGGCCTTGGCCTCCTGCACATAGGCGGGGGTGAAGCCCCACAGGTTCATTGATACAACGCTGTCGGCAGGCAGGTCGGTCCAGGTGCTGCCGCCGTCCTCGCTGTAATGGATGCCGCCGTCGTAGGGGGCGATGCAGGTGCGCTCGGTCACGCTGACCAGATTGTGGCCGGCATCGGTCACGCAGACGCCGCGGCTGACGCTGCCGTTGGCGCTGACCGTGTTGCCCAGCAGAAAGCCCACCATGGCCCAGGCGTAGCGGTCGCCGTCGGCGTGGGTGCTCAAGTAGTCATAGATGAGCTTAAAGCCCTGCGGACCGTAGTAGTCGTCGGCGTTGATGACCGCGAACGGCGCGTCGCCGATGGCTTCCTCGGCCACCAGGATGGCGTGGGCCGTGCCCCAGGGCTTGACGCGGCCTTCCGGCACGGTGAAGCCGGCGGGCAGTTTGTCCAGCTGCTGGTAGGCATAGCGGACCTCGAACCCGGCGCGCAGGGCGCGGGCACCGACGGCCTCCTTGAAGGCCTGCTCGATCTCATGCTTGATGATGAACACGACGGTCTTGAACCCGGCGCGGCGGGCATCGTACAGGCTGTAATCCAGGATGGCCTCGCCCGACGGCCCGACCGGGTCGATCTGCTTCAATCCGCCGTAGCGGCTGCCCATTCCGGCAGCCATGACAACTAAGATGGGTTTGGTAGACATAGAAATTTGCTCCTCTTGTTTTGTAGGGGAGGGATTTATCCCTCCCGGGGACTTGGCGGGTAGATGCCCGAAAAAACAGCGCTGCCATGTAGGGGCGGCATATATGCCGCCCGCGGCTTTCCGGCAGAGGGCCGATAATGGGAAACTTGCGGGCCGCATATATGCGGCCCCTGCATCTCTGCCGTGGTTTGGCGCCGCAGCAGCGGCAAACGAGCCGGGAGGGATAAATCCTTCCCCTACGAACTTACTTTTCAGTTTACTCCTTTTCCCCTTCCGTTGCAACCCCTGGCAAAACACAAAAATTCCATACAAAAACCGCAGATTGTGACGCGGTTTGCTATGGCAACTTTGCACAGAAGATGCTATAATGAGGAAAAACCATGACCGGGAGGGAAAAACAAGATGGAACATACCGGAAAACGCGCCCTGGTGCTGGCTGGCGGCGGGGCCAAGGGCAGCTACCAGATCGGCGTCTGGCGTGCCTTGCAGGCGCTGGACTGGACGCCCGATATCATCACCGGTGCCAGCGTCGGTACGCTGAACGGCTGTCTTTTCACAATGGGCAAAATTCAGGAGGCCGAGGATCTGTGGCGCGGGCTGGAGATTCATGACGTGCTGGAAATTCCTGAAACGCTCAAGCCGGACGAACTGCGCCCTTTCTTCCTGGATATCATCCGCAGCGGCGGGCTGAACGTGGAACCGCTGACCGAGACCATTGACCGCCTGATCGACGAGGATGCCGTGCGCACATCCCCCATCCACTTTGGCCTTGTCATGACCGAACTGGGCAGCCTGCGCAGCGTGCAGTGCCCCATTGAGGATATCCCCCTGGGCCAGCTGAAAGACTATATGCTGGCGTCCAGCGCCTGCTTCCCTGCCCTGCGCCCGCGGGAAATCGACGGCGTGAAGTACATTGACGGCGGCTGGCGCGACAATATGCCGCTGGACCTGGCTGCCAAGATGGGCGCGGCGGAACTGCTGGGCGTCGATGTGGACGGCATCGGCATCGTAAAGCCCAACACCACCGGCCTGCCCACCCGCATTGTGCGCAGCCATTGGAACTTAGGCCCGACGCTGGACTTTGCACCGGCCCGCGCGGCGCGGAACATTGCCCTGGGCTACTTTGACACGATGCGGCTGTTTGGCCGCTGCGGCGGTACGGCCTACGCCATCCTGCCCGACAATGAGGAATACCTGGCGCACTTTGCCGAATGCTACCAGAAAAAGCTCGCTGAGGTCTGCGCCCGCGCCCCGGAAATCGATCTGGTCGAGAAGAACGCCCGCCAGCGAGCCAACTACCCTGCGCCCTACGCGCCGAACCCCAGCGCCCCCACCCGCGGTGCGCTGGCCCCGCTGGAGCTGGCTGCCGAGCGCGTCGGTGTGCCCGAGGACATAGCCTACACGCCCAAGCTGCTGGCCGCAACGTTTATGGGCAGCTTTGACAAGGACCCGGCAGACCGCTTCCCCGCCCTGCTGGATGGTAATGAGAACACCCTTGTGACCGAACGTGCCATCGCCGCCGCCGTGCCCGAGGAGTTTGTGACCGCCCTCGTCAGCAAAGTGCTGGGCGAGATGCCGATTTTGTAAGGGCAGTACCGCATAATTCTAAGTGCCGATACGGCGAGCGAGGTGCGGCAGCTGCTAAGCCAAAAGCGCAGATAATACTGGATGTCTTATCGAGCATTTTGGCAACGCAGATGCCGTGCCGCAGCCGCCGGAGCGGTGCTTAAGCCGTCAGGCGGGAATTGTGCGGTATGGCCTAAGGAAATTCAATAAAGGAGGCCTACTCTATGCACACCTACACCGGCGTGCCGGCGTCGCCCGGCATTGTGGCCGGCCCGGTCGAACAGATCGACCACGGAACCACCGGCCTGCACCGCATCGTATGCGACCCCTTCCGGGAACGCGCACTCTACGATGTGGCCGTTGTGCTGGCCAAGGACGAACTGCGCCGTTTGAGCCAGCGCGCCAAAGGCCCCGACGCGGATATCCTGCTTTTCCAAATCGCGCTGTTGGAGGATGAATCCTTTACCAACGAAATCGGCGATTACATAGCCGCCGGTGCAGGCGGTGCCGCCGCCGTGGAACGCGCCGAGCAGATTTTCGCCAACCGCTTAAAAAATGTCGATGATGAGTACATCCGGGAGCGCAGCGTCGATGTCTGCGATGTCTGCCGCCGCGTGGTAGATATCCTGGATGGCCGCCCGCGCCGCCGCCTGCATTTAAAGCGGCCCAGCATTCTGGTGGCTGACCGGTTCTTCCCCAGCGATTTGTTCAGCCTGGATCGCCGCATGGTGCTGGGCCTTGCCAGCGACAAGGACAGCACGGTCAGCCACGCCGCCATTATGGCGCGCAGCATGGGCATCCCCGCTGTGGTGCAGCTGGGCGAGGGTGCTTCTGCCATGGCGGCCGGGCGGCGGGCTATTCTGGACGCCGACAGCGGCACGCTGGTCGTGGAGCCGGACGGCGCACAGATCGCCCAGGCTGACTGTAAAATCGCCCTGAGCCGCCTGCACGGCGCACCGCCCGACCCGGCGGATACCCTGCCCTGCCTGACGAAAAACGGCACGGCGTTCCGCTTAATGCCCACCTGCAACCTGAGCGATAACGACCTGCCCCACACCCACAGCGCGGCGGGCGTGGGCATTGTGCGCACCGAGACGGCGCTTCTGTATGACCAGAGCACGGCCACACAGACCACCCGCCTGCGCGAGCTGCTGAAAAACGCCGAGGGGGTCCCCCTGCTGGTGCGCAGCTGCGATACCCGCGCCGACGACGACGCCCCCTGGACCGGGGAGATGCAGGCTTGTATGAAAGGCCACCGGCTGTTCAAGCCGCAGATCAAGGCCATGCTGCAGGCTGCCCCGGACGGCGATCTGCGGGTGGTATTCCCGATGATCACCGACGTGAGCGACTGGGACGACTGTCTGCGCGAGGTGCAGGACTGCCGCGATGAGCTGCTGGAAGCGGGCTGCGAGACCGGCCCACTGACGATGGGCTGCGTGGTGGATATGCCTAGTGCCGCCCTGATGGCGGGCGACCTGATGGACCACGGTGCGCAGCTGCTGGCCGTGGATATCGAGGACCTGACCCGCTACACGCTGGGCCTTGTGCAGGACCCCACCGCTGCCATCAGGCAGCTGGCAAACCCCGCCGTACTGCGGCTGGTGCAGCATATTCTGGAGGAGGCCCAGGCCCGCGGGATGCAGGTGTACTTATGTGGCATCACCGTGGCCGCCGTCAGCGCCATGCCCGCGTATTTGAAGCTCGGTGTGCGCACCTTCAGCGCCGAACCGGCGGCCATTATGCCGCTGAAACGACTGCTGATGGAGCAGGAAGTATGACCACAAAAAAGTAGGGGAAGGATTTGTCCCTCCCACAGCGTGCGCCATGATTACGATGTTAAATCGCAGCAGAGTTGTAGGGGCCGCATATATGCGGCCCGCGCGTGTGCGGCAGATGGCCGCCTGCGGGCGGCATATATGCCGCCCCTACCCAGTGGCGTTGTTTTTGCCGCGTGCCTGCAACAAGGTCCCCGGGAGGGATAAATCTCTCCCCTACACACATTTAATAAATGAAAATGCCCGCCGTATTTCTACGGCGGGCATTGTTCATGCGATCAATCACTGAGCGGCAGCCTTGTTGGCGCGCTTAGCCATGCGGCTGATCTTGCGGGCAGCGGTGTTCTTATGGATGACACCCTTGCTCTTAGCAGAGTCGATGGCAGAGACAGCGACCTTAACGACGGTCTCCTTGTCAGCAGCATTGCTGTCGATGGCAGCGTTTGCCTTCTTGACCACTGTTTTCAGGTTGGACTTGATGGTCTTGTTGTGCAGAGCCTCTTTCTTGGCCTGAACAACGCGATCCTTCTGAGATTTAATATTAGGCATTCGTTCCACCTCCTTGGTTCCCCATAACAGTACAAGTTATCCTACCATACTTTTCCGAAAGTTGCAAGTGTTTTTTGAAAAAAACTTCATAGAAAGCAAAAATTCCGCATAAATTTCTGGTACAGAGGGGGTGTGTGCCATGGGAAAGCTGCGCCGTTGGGCCGCTGCGGCCCTGTGCGGGGCTGTGTTTGCGGGCGGTGTGCTGGCCGTGGCGGCGGCCTGTGCGGCTTGCCCCGGATGGGCATGGCTTATCCGCGGTGCACTTTTTTTGCAGGACCCCGGCGCGGCAGCTGCCGTCAGCTGGCCCGCCGACGCTGCCCAGACCGTCTACAAACCCCAGCGGCCCGATCGCCGACCGACGCCGTTGCCCACGGTGACGCCCTCCCCTGCCCCGACACAAGCTCCCACCGCAGAACCGACGCCCGGACCCACGGCCACGCCCCTGTCCAGCGCCGTGCCGGAGCTGCCGAAATCAGAATCTGCCGGGCGCATCCGCAGCGTGACCCTCAAACAGGGCAGCGGCGACGGCTATGTGCAGCTGGCGGCGGGCAGCATCAAAAACAGCACCGAGCACCCCGACGCCGACCTGCGCGCTGCCGTGACGACCCAGAGCCTGCCGTTTGCCATCGAGAAAAACAGCGGTGAGCCGCAAATTCTCATCGTGCACACCCACGCTACCGAGAGCTACCAGACCTGGCCCGACCCGGTGTTTGACGAAAATTACACGGCCCGCAGCAAAAATACCGCGCTGAACATGGTGGCCGTGGGGGCCGAGATGGCCCGGGTGCTGAACGCGGCAGGCATAAACACCCTGCACGATACAACGCTCTACGACGCGCCCGGCTACACCAGCAGCTACCAGCGCAGCCGCGCGGGCGTGCAGGACTATCTGGCGCGATATCCGTCCATCAAAATCGTGCTGGACGTCCACCGCGATGCCATTGAGGACAGCGACGGCACGCGGGTGAAGCCGGTGTGTGAAATTGACGGCGAGAGCACGGCGCAGGTCATGGTCATTGCCGGGTGCGACAACGGCGGCAGCGCCGCCCTGCCCAACTGGCGGCTGAACCTGCGATTTGCCGCCGCGTGGGAAGCGGCCATGGAGGGTGCGTATCCCGGGCTGACAAGGCCGGTGCTGTGCGGGTACAGGTTTTATAACCAAGACCTGACGACCGGCAGCCTTTTGATAGAAATAGGCGGCCACGCGAACACGCTGGACGAAGCGCTGCGAGCGGGAAGGTATGCAGCGGAAGGACTGGTGAAGGCGGTGGGGTGAGAGATAAAGGAAAGGCGGCAAGAGCAACGTTTGCCATAGTCCCCTCTTTACTTTTTATAAAATACCTGCTACAATAGCTATATTCATCGTATAAAGAGGAGTGGACTATCCATGCAGAGAACGGAACTTGCATCGCTGTACAAGGCCACCCCCGCAGACGGTACCAAGGTCACTGTCTGCGGCTGGGCAAAAACCGTGCGCGATTCTAAAAATATCGGCTTTATCTCGCTGTCCGACGGCAGCTGCTATAAGCCCGTCCAGATCGTTTTCCAGGCTGACAAGCTCGCCAACTATGCCGAAATCGCCAAGTGCGGCCTGTACACGAGCTTTGAGGTCACCGGCACGCTGGTCGTGACCCCGGGCGCCAAGCAGCCCTTTGAGATCAACGCCGACGAGATCACGGTGCTTGGCCCCTGCGGCGGTGATTATCCGCTGCAGAAAAAGAAAATGGGCATGGATTACCTGCGCACCATGACCCACCTGCGCCCCCGCACCAACACCTTCAACGCGGCGTTCCGCGTGCGCGGCCAGGCGGCGTTTGCCCTGCATCAGTTCTTCCATGAGCACGGATTTACCTACGTGCATACGCCGATTTTTACCGGCTCTGACTGCGAGGGCGCCGGTGAGATGTTCCAGGTCACGACCCTCGACCTCAACGATATCCCCCGCAACGACGAGGGCGGCGTTGACTATACGAAGGACTTCTTCAAGCGCCCGGTCAACCTGACCGTCTCCGGCCAGCTGGAGGCCGAGGCCATGGCAATGGCCCTGGGCAACGTCTATACCTTCGGCCCTACCTTCCGCGCCGAGAAGAGCTACGATACCCGCCACGCCGCCGAGTTCTGGATGATCGAGCCGGAGATGGCTTTCGCCGATCTGAACACCTACCTGGAGACCGCCGAGGCCATGACCCGCTACGTCATCCGCTACCTGCTGGACAACTGCCACGACGAGCTGGCCTTCTTCAACCAGTTCTTTGACAAGGGTCTCATCGAGCGCCTGGAACTGGTTGCCAGCAGCGACTTTGCCCGAGTGACCTACACCGACGCCATCGAGCTGCTGAAGAAGAACAACGACAACTTCCAGTACAAAGTCGAGTGGGGTACCGATCTGCAGACCGAGCACGAGCGCTACCTGACCGAGCAGATCTTCAAGAAGCCGGTGTTCGTCACCGACTACCCGAAGGAAATCAAGGCGTTCTATATGCGCCAGAACGAGGACGGCAAGACTGTTGCTGCAGCCGATATGCTGGTGCCCGGCATCGGTGAGCTGATCGGCGGCTCCCAGCGTGAGGAGCGCCTGGACGTGCTGGAAGCCCGCATGAAGGAACTGGGCCTGAATACCGCCGACTACGACTGGTATCTTGACCTGCGCCGTTATGGCAGTGTCAAGCACGCCGGTTACGGCTTGGGCTTTGAGCGCCTGCTGATGTACGTCACCGGCATCCCCAACATCCGCGACGTCATCCCCTTCCCCCGCACCTGCGGTGGTTTTTGATGGAGCCCATTGCCGCACCGCTGCTGCAATGGTTTAACGCAAACAAGAGGCTCCTGCCTTTCCGGCAGGAGCCTTCTGCGTACCACATCTGGGTCAGCGAAATTATGCTGCAGCAGACCCGCGTGGCAGCGGCGATACCCTATTATGAACGTTTTATCGCAGCTTTGCCGAACCCTGCCGCCCTGGCGGCCTGTGAGCCGGACGCCTTGCGCAAGCTGTGGCAGGGCCTTGGCTATTACAACCGCGTCAACAATATGCAGAAAGCCGCCCGCATCGTCTGTGAGCAGTACGGCGGAGACCTGCCCGCTGACTACGACGCCCTGCGCAGCCTGCCGGGCATCGGCGACTACACGGCGGGCGCGGTGGCGAGCATTGCCTTTGGCATCCCCGCCCCTGCGGTGGACGGGAACGTCCTGCGCGTCTTTGCGCGGCTGTACAACGACGACGCCGACGTGATGAATCCGGCGACGAAGCGGCTGTTTACAGAGCGGGTTTTGGCGCAGATGCCCAAAGCCACCCCCGGCCCCTACAACGAGGCCCTGATGGAACTGGGGGCGCTGGTCTGCGTGCCCGGCACGCCCCGGTGCGGGGAATGCCCGCTGGCCGACCTGTGCCAGGGGTATGCGGCGGGCCGCGCGGCGGAACTGCCCGTGAAGCCCGCGCCCAAGGCCAAGAGCAAAGTGCCAGTGACGGTGGCGCTGATTGAAAGCGAGCGGGGGTTACTATTACAGCGGCGGCCCGCCCACGGCCTGCTGGCCGGATTGTGGCAGCCCGCCGCATGGGAAAAGGCTCTGACAAGGGACGAACTGTGCGCTGCGCTGGCGAAACTGGGCGTGCAGGCCGCGCTGGCCGCGCCGCTGCCGCCCGCAAAGCACGTATTTACGCACAAGGTTTGGGAACTTGGCGGGTGGAAAGGCACGGCGAAAGCGTGTGAGCTGCCCGACGGCTATGTCTGGGCAGCCGCCGAGGACTTGGCCGAGGTATACCCCGTGCCGAATGCGTTTGGGGCGTATGTGAAGGCGAAATAGTAGAGCTGTAGGGGCGGCATATATGCCGCCCGCGGGTTTCCCATTAGTGTCCGTTAGCCTTTTACCTGCGGGCCGGGCATGCCCGGCCCCTACAAGGGCAATAATAACACAAAGAGGAGCGCTACCCACATGCGGGTGGCGCTCCTCTTTCTTTTTACATACTATGGTTTGTGGTTACTCCAAATTCCCCGTCAGCAGCATCGTCGCTGTCAGCGCGGCCAGGGGCGCGGTCTCGCATCGCAGGATGCGCGGGCCTAAGCCTACCGTCACGGCCCCGGCAGCTTTCGCAGCGGCGGCCTCCTCGACGGAAAAACCGCCCTCGCTCCCGGTGACGATGGCAATGCGCTTGTATCGGCTGGGGTGCAGGATCTCCCGCAGCGGCGCACCGCCGCCCTCGTAGAAGAACAGCACAAGGTCAAAATCTGCAAATGCCTTGCACACCGCACCAAAATCCGGCAGCGGCATCGCCACATGGGGCAGCGTTGCGCGGCCCGCCTGCTTGGCGGCTTCGGCGGCAATGCGGTTGTACCGCTCGCACTTCACATCCTCTTTTTTTGGCGCTGCTACGCAGTATCGACTGAAAAACGGTACAACTTCAGTCACGCCCAGCTCGACGCTGTGGCGGATGACTTCTTCTAATTTGCCCGCCTTGGGGTAGCCCGCAAACAGCGTTACGGCGCAGTCCGGCTCGGCCTTGCTGGTCGTACCGTCGGTGACGGAAAACTCCACCCGCCCCGGCTCAATGGCCGTGACCGTGCCGAGATATTCCAGCCCGTCCGGGCCGCAGAGGACGACTTCCTCACCCAGTTTGGCACGCATGACGTCGGCCAGGTGGTGGGCATCGCTGCCGGTCAGCGCGGCGCGGCCATCGGCCAACTCCCGGGTAAAATAACGATGCGGCATACTTTACGCCTCTTTCTTTTCGCAGATGATGCAGACCCAGCCGCGCTTTTCCTTGACCTCGATGGGCGCAAGACCTGCGGCTTGCAGCCCGGTGAGCACTTCATCCCTGCGCTCGGTGATGATGCCGCTGGCGATGAAACGTGCGCCCGGGGCCATCAGCGGCGGCACGTGGGGGGCCAGCGACAGGATGGCCGCCGCCACGATGTTGGCCGTGATGATGTTGTACTGCCCGCTGGCCTGGTCGGACAGATCGCCGACGAGGACTTTAAAGTGGTCGGCCACGCCGTTGCGCTGGGCGTTCTCACCCGCAGTGCGCACGCACATCGGGTCGATGTCCACGCCCTCGGCCTCGGCTGCGCCGAGCTTCAGTGCGGCAATGGCCAGAATGCCGGAGCCGGTACCGATATCCAGCACCCGCTCGCCGCCCTTGACCAGGCTGTCCAGCGTTTCCAGGCAGAGCGAAGTCGTCTCGTGCGTGCCGGTGCCGAAGGCCATGCCCGGGTCCATGATGATCTTGATGCGGTCGGTCTGGTGATCCTCCCACCCGGGCACGATGGCAAGGCGGTCGCCAATATCCATCGCGTGGTAGTATTTTTTCCAGCCGTTCTGCCAGTCCTCCTGCTCGACGCCGGTGGTGTTGAGCTGGTAGTTGATGCCGCTGTTCTGCAGACGTTCCTCAAACAGGGGCAGAACCTCGGCGGGGTTTTCATCGGGTGCAAGGTACATATGTACGATGACGACGTCGCGGGGCTTGTCCAGCAGCTCCTGCTCGATGAGGTCCACGTGGGCGATCTCCCACGCCTGCTGTTCCAGGTCGCTGTAATCCTCGATATAAATGCCGCCGTTGGCGACCATCGTTGCGATGGCCTCGGCCGTGTCTGCGTCACGCTTGGCGACGGTAATGCTGATGTCAGTCCATTCCATGTGGGTGGCTCCTTGTTTATAAAGTGTGTCGCAAATGGCGGCGGTCAGAGGACTGACCGCCCTACAGGGCAGCTGCATGGTAGGGCGGCCAGTCCTCTGGCCGCCGTTGGGCAGCACCCGTGATGCGTAATTTTACCTATTATACCGTATTTTCCCCCACAATTCAATCACAGAAAGGAGAAATCTCCATGCAAATCAAGCGCCTGTCCCCTGCTGCGTGCGAAGAACTCTACCACACGGCGCTGCCGCGGGATTTCCCTGCGGCAGAGCTCAAACCCTTTGCCGAGATACAGCGCCTGTTAGACGCGGGCATCTACGAGCCGCTGCTGCTGACCGACGACGCAGGTGTGCGGCTGGCCTACGCGTGGCAGGTCGTGCTGCCGGGCCAGCGGACGGCGCTGCTGGACTACTTTGCCGTGCGGTGTGACCTGCGGGGCGGCGGCGTTGGCACCCAGGCATTGCAGCTCGTCAAGGCCTACGACGCCATGCGGGTGCATGATCTATTGTTGGAGTGCGAGCACCCCGCCGAGGCCCCTGACCCTGCCGTGGCGCGGCGGCGCATCGGGTTTTACCTGCGGGCGGGGGCGCGGGCCACGGCACTGGAAAGCCGGGTGTTTGGCACGCGGTACGCCGTGCTTTCCCTGCCCTGCGGCGGCACGGTTCCCGACGCCGCCCTTTGCAAAGAGCTGCGCGCACTGTACAAAACGATGATACCGCAGCCGTATTATCGCGGGAACGTTATATTTTACGGCAACTAAGCCCATACTACCCCCAAAAGGAGGTATGGACTGTGAAACTGGACCCCAAGCAATATGACGAAATGGTAAACCGCGCGTCGCCGCCTTCGCCGGTGGTGCGGGACTGTGTGTGGGCGTTCTGCGTCGGCGGGGCTATCTGCACCCTGGGCGAGGGGCTGCGCCAGCTGTTTTTGATTTGGTACGACAAAACGCTGGCAGGCACCCTGACGAGCATTGCGCTGATTTTCCTCGCCGCCGTTTTCACGCTGCCGGGCTGGTATCAGAAACTGGCCGCCAAGGCGGGCGCGGGTACGCTGGTGCCTATCACCGGGTTTGCCAACTCGGTCGTCAGCCCGGCGATTGAGTTCAAGGCCGAGGGCTGGGTGACAGGCGTAGGTGCAAAGATTTTTGGCATCGCCGGGCCGGTCATCGCCTTTGGCACGCTGGCCAGCTTTGTGTGGGGCGTCATCTACTGGCTGCTGGGAAAGGTGGGGTGACACATGATACGAAAGGGTGATACCCTGCTGTTTGACGCGCCGCCCACCGTGGCGGCCTGGGCGGCGGCGGGCGGCAAAAAGGAGAGCGAAGGCCCGCTGGCCTCGACCTTTGACTTCGTGACCCAGGACGCGGGCTTTGGTGAGCAGGGCTGCGAAAACTGGGAGCAGGCCGAGAGCATTTTGCAGCGCAAGGCGGCGGAACTCTGCCTGCGCAAGGCGGATACACCGCGCACGAAGGTGGATATCGCCTTTGCCGGCGATTTGCAGGCCCAGTGTACGGCCAGCAACTACACGATGCGGGAGCTGGGCGTGCCGTTCGCGGGCGTGTACGGCGCGTGTTCTACGATGGCAGAGACGTTGGGGCTGGCCGCTGCGTTTGCGGCGTCCGGTATGGCAGAACGCGCCATGGCGCTGACCAGCAGCCATTTTTGCGCAGCAGAACGGCAATTCCGCACACCACTGGAATACGGCGCCAAGCGCACCCCCACGGCCCAGTGGACGGCCACAGCGGCGGGAGCCTGCCTGGTGCGGGCGCACGGCGGGCAGGGCGTGCCGGTGCTCTCGGTGACGTTTGGCCGCGTGCAGGATTTTGAGGTACACGACATCAACAACATGGGCGCGGCCATGATGCCCGCCGCGGCATCAACGCTGCTGCGCTATTTTGCGGCGACCAACACCCGCCCGCAGGACTTTGACGCGATTTTTACCGGGGACTTGGGCGAGGTCGGCTCGGCCCTTTTGCGAGAGCAGATGGCAAAGGAGGGCGTACCGCTGGACAACCACCAGGACTGCGGCTGCCTGCTGTATAACACACAGGGCCAGAATGTGCAGGCGGGCGGCAGCGGGGCCGGGTGCAGCGCGGCGGTGCTGTGCTGTAAAATACTGCCCATGCTGGCGGCTGGTCAGCTGCGCCGCGTGCTGTTTATGGCCACCGGGGCGCTGATGAGCCAGACCACGTTTTTGCAGGGCGAGAGCATTCCAGGCATTGCCCACTGCGTTGAGCTGGGAGGTGCGGTATGAACTACGTCTGGGCGTTTGTGGCAGGCGGCCTGATTTGCGTCGTGGGGCAGTTGTTTATCGATTATACCAAGCTCTCCCCTGCCCGGATTTTAACCGGGTATGTGGTGGCGGGCGTAATCTTAAGCGCCGTGGGTCTGTACAAGCCGCTGGTGGACTTTGCCGGGGCTGGGGCCAGCGTGCCGCTGCTGGGGTTTGGGCACCTGCTGGCCCAGGGCGTACAGAACGCCGTGGACGAGTGTGGGCTGCCCGGCGCGTTTACCGGCGGGCTGACAGCCGCCAGCGGGGGGATTGCGGCTAGTTTGATTTTTGGAGTATTGGCCGCGTTGGTGGGGAAAAGTAAGGATCAGAACTGAGTTGAGAAAGCCTTCCTTTGACAAGGAAGGCCTTTCTGTTTTATACTAGGTATGGTGTAAAAACAGAAGAAGAGGTTTTCAGCTCTCATGCAAAAACAACTCACTACAGGCCCGGTCATGCCTACGATGCTGCAGTTTGCGGTGCCTATGATTTTGGGCGATTTGCTGCAGCAATGCTATAATATTGCCGATACCCTCATTGTGGGGCGGTTCATCGGCACCGGGGCACTGGCGGCGGTGGGGTCGGCGTTCACGCTTATGACCTTTTTGACGTCCATTCTGCTGGGTCTTGCCATGGGCAGCGGCACGGTGTTTTCCATCAAATACGGACAAAAGGACGATGCAGGGTTAAAAGAGGGCATCCTTGCCAGCTTTGTGCTGCTGGCGGGTGTCACGGCGGTGCTGGTGTTTGCTGTGTACGCCGGGTTCGACGGCATTATCTGGTTCCTGCGCATCCCTGCCGAGATCGACGCCATGATGCGGACGTACCTGCGCATCGTGTTTGCGGGACTGGCTGCAACATTTCTCTATAATTATTTTGCGTCGCTGCTGCGGGCGCTGGGCAACTCGGTCGTGCCGCTGGTGTTCCTGGCGGTGTCGGCGGGGTTGAACATCGTGCTCGACCTTTGGTTCGTCTGCGGGCTGGGGCGTGGCGTGGCCGGTGCTGCCGAGGCGACCGTCATTGCGCAGTACGTCTCCGGCGTGGGCATTGCGCTGTACACCTGGTTCGGGTTCCCGCTGCTGCGGGCGGCCTGCCGGGCCAAGCTGCGGCCCGCCCGCATAAAAGAAATCGCGTCCTTCTCGGCGCTGACCTGCATCCAGCAGTCTGTCATGAATCTGGGCATCCTGGCCGTGCAGGGTCTTGTCAACAGCTTTGGCACGGTGGTCATGGCGGCGTTTGCGGCGGCGGTCAAAATCGACGCCTTTGCGTACCTGCCGGTGCAGGATTTCGGCAATGCGTTCTCGATTTTCTTGGCGCAGAACTACGGTGCACAGGAGAAAGGCCGCCTCAAACAGGGTATGCGCGGCGCGTTTGCCGCGGCGGCAGGGTTCAGCGTGGCGGTCAGCGCTGTGGTGTATGGGTTTGCCGCGCCGCTGATGCGGATCTTTATTGATGCGGGCGAGATGGATGTCATCGCCGAGGGTGTGCGGTATCTGCACATCGAGGGCGCGTTTTATTTAGGCATCGGCTGGCTGTTTTTGCTGTACGGCCTATACCGCGCCGTGGGGCGGCCGGGTATGTCGGTGGTGCTCACGGTCATTTCGCTGGGCATCCGCGTGGCGCTGGCCTATACGCTTTCGGCAATCCCGGCGGTTGGCGTGGTCGGCATCTGGTGGAGCGTGCCCATCGGCTGGTTTTTGGCCGATGCTGTGGGGCTGGGGTATTATTGGTGGAAACGGCGGACGTTGTTTGAGATGCGGTGAAAACCGCTAGGCAGGGTTGCAGGGGCCGCAGATGTGCGGCCCGCAGCCTTCCCGCAAACGACCGTTCTCCCTATACGACCGGGCCGGGCATGCCCGGCCCCTACGGATAAATATCAAAAAAGGGATGCAGGCCGCAAAACCTGCATCCCTTTTCTTATGCTATTTTACTGTGCGCTCGACCCCAGGGCGACGTTCAGCGTCAGCACCTTACCGTCGCGCTCGACCTGCAAGGCCACCGTGTCGCCGATGGATTTATCCTTCAGATAGTTCTTCAACGCGGAAGTGTCGCTCACCGCCGTGTCATCCACGGCCAGCACGCGGTCGCCCGCCAGCACGCCGCCGGCTTCGGCACCGCTGCCTTTGGTGACTTCCACCACGTAAACGCCCATGGTGGAAACGCCCAGCTGCTGCGCGGTCTGTGCGTCGGTCACATCAACGATCTTGACGCCCAGCGCCGGACGCGCCACGCTGCCGCTTTCAATCAGCTGCTGGCCGATTTCCATGGCTGTGTTGATGGGGATGGCAAAGCCGATGCCCTCGGCTTCACTGTAGCTGCTCTTGGCGTTGACAATGCCGATCAGCTCGCCGTTGCCGTTGAACAGGCCGCCGCCAGAGTTGCCCGGGCTGATGGACGCATCGGTCTGGATCAGCGTCATATCGTTGTCTTGCACCGTGACCTGGCGGTTCAGGGCGCTGACAACGCCGTCGGTGACGGTGTTGGACAGCGTACCCAGCGGGTTGCCGACGGCCACAGCGACTTCACCCACGGCCAGCGCGTCACTGTCGCCGATGACCGCCGGGGTCAGGCCGGTGGCGTCGATTTTCAGTACCGCGATATCGGAGGTGGAATCCTGGCCGACGATGGTCGCGTCATAACTCTCATCGCTGCCGTCCAGCTGGACCTTAACACTGGTTGCGCCGCTGACAACGTGGGCGCAGGTCAGAATGTAGCCATCCTGGCTGATGATGACGCCGGAACCGGCACCGCTCTGCACGTAGTAGCCGCCGAACCAGGTCTGGCTGCTGCTCATCTGCTCGGTGGTGATGGCCACGACGCTGGGCGAGACGACAGACGCGATCTGCTGGACGCTCATGTTCGTGCCGCCGGTGCTGCCTGTGGTGGTGGCGTCGGTGTCCGTACTGCGCTGCACCTGCTGCACAACGACCTGGCTGCCGGTCAGGCCCATGCGGCTGGCGGCCACTGCGCCGCCAAAACCGCCGCCGAAGCCCAGCGCCACAACGCCGACACCGGCCAGCACGCGGAGCAGGACCTTGCGGCCGCCCTTCTTCTTCTCGGGCACAGGGGGCTGCTGCGGGGCGCTGGCGTAGCTGTACCCATTGTAGCCGCCGCTGCCGCCATTGCCGCCGCTGAAGCTGCTGGTGTAGCCGCTGTTGTCCTGCTGGGACTGCGGGCTTGCGCCGCAGCCGGAATAATCCGTGCGGGCGGTGTTTGCGGTGTTGGCCCCGCTGGAACCTACATTGGGGTAGGCGCTGCCCTGTGCGGGCTGCTGCGGGGCGGTTTGTTCGGGCTGTGCAGGCTGCGCATTGTTCTGTGCAGGCTGCCCGCCGGATGTATTGTTATAGAGACCGGAGTAATCGTATTCGTTGCTCATATGGGTCGTCTCCTTTCGCTTTCGATGCTTACAGTATACAGGGTAATTGTGAAATAGGTTTCGTCAGAGAGTGAAAACTCTGTGAAAAGCGGTGAAAACCGTGATAAATTCTCCGTTGCGCCGCGCAACAGGATGTGCTATAATCAAATTATAAAGTATACATATAAAAGGGAGGCGTTTTCTGTGAAAAAGATGATCCTGCGTGTTCTGTTGGCACTTTTGCTGCTGGTATTGCTGGCGGCAGCCGGGTTTGGCGTGCTGTATGCCGGGCGGCTGCGCACGGTGAACAGCATTGAAAAAATCACCGATTACAGCGACTATAATCTCTACCGCATGGACGTCCGGTACGATTACAGCATCGACGATGTCATCAACTACGGCATCACCGACAACCAATCGATGATCGATGCCATCCTGAAGGAAACGCTTCCCCTGCTGCCCATCCATATGAAAGCCCCACAGTTCGGGTGCAGCGCCTTTGCAACGGTGCAGGATAGGCATATCGTGATGGGCCGCAACTACGACTTCAAGCGTGATACCTCGGCCATGCTGGTCTATTGTACGCCGAAGGACGGTTACAAATCCGTGGCGCTGGCCGCGCTGGACAATATCTCGGCCAACCAGCCGGATGTGAGCATGGCGAAAAAGCTCGCCTGCCTGACCGCACCGTTCATCTGTCTGGACGGTATGAACGAGAAGGGCGTGTCCATCGCCGTGCTGACGCTGGACAGTGAGCCGGTCAACCAGGACACCGGCAAGCAGAAAATTTTTACGACCCTTGCCATCCGCCTGGTGCTGGACCGCGCCGCCACGACCCAGGAGGCGGTGGACCTGCTGGACAGCTACGATATGTTTGCAACGTCGGGGCGAGACTACCACTTCTTTGTCACCGATGCCGCCGGCGATGCCCGTGTCATTGAGTACGACCCGGAGCAGGAAGGCCGCCCGCTGCGCTGGACGGCGATGCAGGCCATCACGAACTTTTACGGCTGCTATGCCTATTTAGTGCAGCCGAACCAGAAAAATGGCATCTACGGCCATGGCAAAGAGCGCTATGACGCCATTATGGACGTTCTGGCAATGCGCGATTCTGATGGGAATATCCCTGCGGATACCGCATGGCGGGCGCTGCGGGCATCCGCCCAGAATCCCAACCCCGAGGACGTGACCAGCAATACCCAGTGGTCGCTGGTGTATGACGATACCGCGCTGACCGCGCAGATCGCCCTCCGCCGCAACTGGGACGATGTGATCCACTACGACCTGAACACAAACACGATTGGCGGGTAACGACTATGCAGATCAAGCAGGAAAAAGGGCACTACACTTTATATAAGGAGAACGAGGCCATCGGCATGGCGGTCGTGGACGGCGCGACCATCCTGCGGTTGGAGATCGTACCCGAGTGGCGCGGCCGCGGCTATGGCAGTTACTTAGTCAAAGAGCTGCTGCGGCGCGGCGGCGGGCTGGACCCCAAGCAGACCACCCGGTTTACTGCGCCCCTGCCCCGGGACGAGGCGGGCCGTGCGCTGGCGCGGCGGTTCGACTTTTTACCCGAGGGCGGGCGGCTGGTGCGCCGCCGCGTGCCCGACTTGTCTGCTGTGCAGCTCTGCCATGAATTTTTGGAGGCCCACCTGACCCCCGGCGGGCTGTTTCTGGACGCGACCTGCGGCAACGGCAACGATACGCTGTTTTTGTGCCGCCTGGCCGGGCAGAACGGCCGCGTGCTGGGCATGGATATCCAGCCCCAGGCCGTGGACCGCACGAACCGCCGCCTGAAAGAGGCCGGGTATGATAAAATCGGCCGCGCGGTGCTCTACGATCACGCCCGTCTGGGCGAGCTGGTGCAGCCCGGCAAGGTGGACTGCGTGCTGTTCAATTTCGGCTGGCTGCCCGGGGCCGAGCATGATATACATTCGACTGCTGATGGCAGTGTGCCCGCCCTGCGTGCGGCGCTGGATGCCCTGCGCCCCGGAGGGGTGCTGGCGGCGGTGCTGTACAGCGGCAAGGTCATCGGCGATGCCGAAAAGCAGGCGGCGCTGGCGTTCTTCCGCACGCTGCCGCTGACGAAGTATACGGTGCTGGTCTGTGAGTTTGCCAACTGGGCGGACACTGCCCCGCTGCCGTGCTTTGTGATCAAGAAATAAAAAAACTGCCATGCATCTTTCGCGATGCATGGCAGTTTTTTGTAATTATTCCGGCGCTCCCCCGCCCAATCGGGGGATTGGGCAGTGCTTAATATACCAGGCAAACAGCACCGACGAGATGCTCCAGGTGATAGGATACGCCCAGAACACGACACCGATCTGATGGATAAAGTGCAGCGTGATGGTGATATAGGTGATGCGCAGCGCACACCAGACCATCAGCATGACCATCATTGGCACGACTGGGCGGCCCAGCCCGCGCAGAATGCCCGCCGAGCAATGGCTGAACGCCAGCAGGCAGTAGAACAGTGCGGCCGTGTGGGCCTGCTGCACGCCGAAGGCAATGACCTCCGGCTCACGGCTGAACGCGCCGATGAGCCACGGCGACCCAAAGTAAATGCACAGGCCGACGATCTCGGCCATCAGCACCGAGCAGAGGGAACCGAATTTCATGCCCTTTTTTACGCGGTCAGGCTGGCCTGCACCAACATTCTGGCTGACGAAGGTCGCCAGCGCCATCGAGAAGCAGGTCACAGGCAGGAAGGCGAAGCCCTCCACCTTGCTGTACGCGCCGCAGCCCGCCATGGCCTGGGCACCGAACGAGTTGATGTTGGACTGCACAATGACGTTGGCAATCGAAATGACCGAGTTCTGCACGCCGGAGGGCAAGCCCTGCACAATGACCGCCTTGAGCGACGGGCCGTCAAATCTGACTTCCCGCCAGCGGACGGCCCATTCTTCTTGGGAGCGCATCAGCTTGGCGAAGGCGAGAATGGCACTGACCGTCTGGGAGGCAATGGTGGCGAAGGCTGCCGCGCCCACGCCGAAGCGCAGCCAGCCTACCAAAATTAAATCCAGAATAATATTGATGATGGACGCTGTGATAAGATACTCCATCGGGCTTTTGCTGTCGCCCACAGACTGTAAAATACTCGCACCTACGTTGTACATAACAACGGCGATCGAGCCCATAAAGTACATACGGAAGTAGGAAATCGAGTTGACGAGCACGTCGGCGGGGGTGCCCATCCAGCGCAAGATCTGCGGGGTCAGGATGACGCCGACGACGGTCAGCACCACACCGGCAGCCAGGCCCAGCGCCACGGTGGTGTGAATGGTGCGGCGCATCCTGTCCCAATCTTTGGCACCGAAATACCGTGCCACCACGACGCCCGCACCCAGCGAAACGCCGTTGACGAAGCCGGTCAGCAGAAAAATCAAACTGCCGGACGAGCCGACGGCGGCCAGCGCCTCGCCGCCCAGAAAGTTGCCGACGATCAGGGAGTCGGCGGCGTTATACAGCTGCTGGAACAGGTTGCTGACGAAAATCGGCAGCGCAAACAGCAGCATCCCTTTGGCCACGCTGCCCTGTGTCAGTGTGGTTTTTTGTTTTGTTTCCATGTTTTGTTTTTTACACCAATACGTCCTTAATCAACAAACTCAACCCGCCGGTGGCCGAATGGATGAACTCAACGGCATCGTCGGAACTGCACAATTCGGCGGGGATTTTAATTTCAATGCCGGATTCGGTCTTGAAACTGCGGCTTTCCAGCTTTTTGATGCGGGCGGGGGTCACGGTCACGCGGTCGTTCTCCTGCACGCCGGTCTCGGCCAGGGCTTCCTCAAATTTCGGCGCGGCCAGGGGAAAATTCTCCCGGATACGCTCGCGCACGTCCTCGACGGAGATTTGATTGTCCACGGCCTGGTTGCGCACCAGCAGCTCCACGGCGGTCTCGGTGCCGCCGTCAAAGGGCGGTACATCGTCCAGTTCCTCCGGCTCGGGGTAGGCCTCCTTCACCGCGGCGACGGCAGTCTCGCAGACGGCTTTCAGCTTGGCTTTCTCCTGCAAAGCCTCGGTGCAGCCGAACACGCGGGTGGAAAGGTAGAAGTCCTTTTTATCGTCCAGCGTGAATTTTTTCTCAATGAGCCGCACCGTGCCGTTGGCGCGGTCGATAAGGGCGGCCTCGTCGGCCTTGGGCGTGCCGGGCAAAAGGGTCCGCTGCGGGACCATGCTGCTGAACCGACCGTTGCCCATCAGCTCGGTGTGGTGGGTGTAACCGGGGCGGTAGTTTAATTTCAGCACGCCGTAGAACGGTACGCCGTCGGCGGTGAAATCCACCACGGCCAGATCGCCCGCCGGGATGGCCTGGTATTGCAGCATCTGCTCAAAAATCACGCCCGCAATGCGGCGGGACAGGTCGATGAAATCGTTGTTCTGCGCCATTTCGGCGGCAAAGGCCGAATCGGGCAGAAAGCGGCAGTTCTTGACCTCGTCGCTGGCAAAGGCGCGCTCGAGGGTGGCGGTGTAGTATTCGTACAGGTCGGCGTCCATATCCATGGCGCGGTCCGACAAAACCGGCTCCGACGCGCCGGGGTCGAGCAGGTGCAGCACGACCTGGTTGAGTTTGAGTTCCATAGTTTGCAAAGCTCCTTAAAAATGGCGATAAATTTTATTATACCACGATTTGGCAGGTTTGGGTAGAGCCTGCGGCGGGCAGAATGAAAATGAGGTGATTTTGTTGGATAAGAAATTGGATAGAAAACAAAAGGACGAACTGCTAAGCCGCACGGTGCCCAGCCGCCAGAAGCAAGCCAAGGAATACTTGCAGGGCCGCAGCCCCGGCACGATGCAGCGCTACGCCCCCGACGCCCACGCCGACAGGCGGGAAGGCTGGGTGGAGAGCGAGGAGACCGTGCGGGACCTGGTGGACTGGCGGGAGGAGGCAATTTATTAAAAGAGGCGGCGAGGGCGGAATCCCTCCGACCTCGCTTTGACAAGGGAGGCTTTAAAGCCCCCCTTGTTAAAGGGGGCTGTCCGCGGCAGCGGACTGAGGGATTCCTACTTCGCCGTCAGTTTGCTGTTTGCCTTGCGGGTAAAACGCTCGTTATCCACGATATACCGCTCATGGGTCGCGGTGGCAACTTCGGTAACATCGTCGTAGACGCGGGCGGTGAAGCACAGGCGGCGGTCCTCAACAGCGGTCAGTTCACAGTCGCATTGTACGACCATCCCCACCGGGGTGGGGGCTGTGTGGGCCAGAGTCAGCGCCGTGCCGACGGTGCCCTGGTCCAGTTCCAGCTCTGCCGCGACGGACTGCCAGCAGGTCTTTTCAATTAAAGCGGCTACGGCCGGGGTAGCCAGCACCGGCAGCTCGCCGCTGCCCATGGCCTGGGCTGTATTTTCGGTGGTGACACGCAGCGCCGCGTGCCCCTTGATACCGGGGGTAAGCATAAGTCAATATCTCCTATTATACTTTTTTATTTAATTTATAATAACACACTTTCCGACAAAAAGATAGTAGGGGCTGGGCATACCCGGCCCGCGCGTGTAAGGCGGACGACCATTTGAGGGAAAGTTGCGGGCCGGGCGTGCCCGGCCCCTACATGACGACAAAATTTTCCCAACATCTTGCACTTTCCCGCTATTTCTGCTATCCTTATAGAGATAAGCAAGGGGGCTGTGGTTTTTGGGTAAAAAACGTTCAGTCTCCCTTTTTTGCGGCCATTGTGAGGAGGAATTTCATTTATGGCAGAAAAAATCGATTACTCGCAGGGCATCTATGATGCCAAACAGCTGGGCACGCCCAAGCTGCTGATCCTCGGCGCACAGCATATGTTCGCCATGTTCGGCGCTACCGTGCTGGTGCCGCTGCTGACCGGCCTGAGCGTCAGCACCACCCTGCTCTGCGCAGGTCTGGGCACGCTGCTGTTCCACTTCCTGTGCAAGGGCAAGGTCCCCGCGTTCCTGGGTTCCAGCTTCGCGTATCTGGGCGGCTTTACCATCGTGACCAACGGCGGTGCCAACCCGGAAAACCTTCCCTACGCCTGCGCGGCCGTGGCCCTGTCCGGCCTGGTCTATGTGCTGTTCAGCGCACTGATCTCCGCGTTCGGCATCCGCAAGATGATGAAGTTCTTCCCCCCGGTCGTCACCGGCCCCATCATCATCGCCATCGGTCTGATCCTGGCCCCCAGCGCCATCAACAACTGCCAGAGCAACTGGCTGCTGGCCTTCGTCGCGCTGGCAACCGTCATCGTCTGCAACATCTGGGGCAAGGGCATGGTCAAGATCCTGCCCATCCTCATCGGCGTGCTGGTTTCCTACGCCGTGGCGCTGGTCACCGGCGCAGTTGACTTCCAAGCCATCGGTGCTGCCGCCTGGTTCGGCATCCCCCTGCATAAGGATTCCATGGGTCTGTTCGCCATCGACGGCAGCGAGACCTTCATCAGCGCCGTGTTCACCATCGTGCCCATCGCGCTGGCAACCATGATGGAGCATATCGGCGATATTGCCGCTATCTCCGCCACCACCGGCAAGAACTACATCCGTGACCCGGGCCTGAACAAGACCCTGCTGGGCGACGGCCTTGCCACCGCCATGGCCGGCCTGCTGGGCGGCCCCGCCAACACCACCTACGGCGAGAACACCGGCGTTCTGGCGCTGACGAAGATTTATGATCCCCTCGTCATCCGCATTGCAGCTGTGTTTGCCATGATTCTGAGCTTCTGCCCGAAGTTTGAGGCCGTCATCAACACGATCCCTTCCGGCATCGTCGGCGGCATCAGCTTTGTGCTGTACGGCATGATCTCCGCCATCGGCGTGCGCAATGTTGTTGAGAACAAGGTCGATTTCACCAACTCCCGCAACCTGATCATCGCCGCCGTCATTCTGGTCAGCGCCCTGGGCTTCAACTCCGTGGGCGGCATCAGCTTTGGTCTGGGCAATGTCACCATCAACCTGTCCGGTCTGGCCATCGCCGCCATCGCCGGTATCCTGCTGAACGCCATCTTGCCTGGCAACGACTACGAGTTCGACGAGGGCAGCAACGAGCCTGAGTCCGCCAGCCTGCGCGTATGATAAACGACTGCCAGGCGGCGGGGTGAGGGTACCCCGCCCTACGACCAACCCAAATGTGCGGCGTAGGGCGGCATACCCACATACCGCCGCAGGCAGCACTTTACGGAAAGGAATGCTTCTATGACCGCTTCTGACTTCACCAACCTGCACCTGCAATACAAATCCGCCCAGGCTGACGGCGAGGTCCCTGCGGTCATTGAACATGACTTCCCGGGCGGACGGATGGTGGACCACTACTTTGTCACCCCCTCCCCTGCTTTCTGGGCTGACGAGGGCGTGCAAAGTCTCGACGGCGTGTCCGGCATCCTGTTTTTGCAGCAGCCCGACGGCGCGCCGTGGAAGATACTCGTCCATGAGCAGAGCATGATTAAAGAAGTTGTCTTTGACTTTCCCGAGGAAGAGTTCCGAAAAATGCTGGCCGACAACGGCGTGACCCTGCCCGGCGAGCCGGGCTTTGCCCCCATCACCGACTAAGGGCAACACCGCACAATTCCCGCCTGACGGCTTAAGCACCGCTCCGGCGGATCTCCGCGCCAAGAGCCGCCGCAAGCGGCGGTTGCGCTCCGAAGCGCCTCGCTGCGGCTCGGTGTGCGGTACGGCATCTGCGTTGCCAAAATGCTCGATAATACACAAAGTATTATCTGCGCTTTTGGCTTAGCAGCTGCCGCACCTCGCTCGCCGTATCGGCACTTAGAATTATGCGGTATTGCCCTGAGATTTCCCCCGGATGTGAGAATTTTCACATCCGGGGGATTTTTTTGTGTTTTTCTATTGACAAAGTGTATATTAGGATGTATCATATGAACAAACGAACATATGAAGGGATGATGACGGTGTCCGAGAACGAAATAACAGGCGAAAAGCTACCTGAAACCGCCCAGCTGGGTGAGGCCGACATCCGCCGCCTGCAGGATGACCTGCCCAATGACGAGGTGCTGTACGACCTGGCCGAACTGTTCCGGGTGTTCGGCGATTCAACGCGCATCAAAATTTTGTATGCACTGTTTGAGAGCGAGCTTTGCGTCAATGATATCGCCCAGGTCGTGGGTATCTCGCAGAGCGCTGTCAGCCACCAGCTGCGGCTGCTGAAAACCAGTAAGCTCGTCAAGTTCCGCCGTGAGGGCAAGGCCATGTATTATTCCCTGGATGATGACCACGTTCGCAGCATGATCGCACTGGGCATGGAGCATACGGAAGAGTAAAAAGCCTCCCCCTAGGGGGAAAAAGGTGGCCGAGGGCCGGATGAGGGGCGGCGTTTCGGCAGTGACCCGCCAACGAGTAATAACGGCAAGTTTGCCCCTCATCAGTCCGCTTCGCGGACAGCTTCCCCCTCAGGGGAAGCCTTTTAATCCAGTTACCCATATTAAAAAAATATTTATTTATACAAAGGAGTCCACCATCATGCAGAAGAAATTCAAGATCGAAGTCGATTGCGCAAACTGCGCTGCTAAAATCGAGACCGCTATCAAGGAACTGCCCGGTGTTAAGAACGCCAGCGTCAGCTTTATGGCCCAGAAGCTGCTGCTCGAGGCCGACGATGATAAGTTTGACGCCGTGCTGAAGGATGCCGTCAAGGTTGCGAAGAAGGTCGAGCCTGATTTCGAGATTGAGCTGTAAGTTTGCCCATAAAGCGGCCCATCCCGACGATGGGCCCTTTTTATACCCAAAATGGAGGTCATATCCATGACGAAGAAGCAAAAAAAGACACTGAAGCGCATTATCATCGCGGCGGTGCTCACGGCGGTGCTGGCGCTGCTGTTCCACTTTGCGGAGCTGCCCTGGTTCGTGCAGTTGGTGCTGTGGCTGGTGCCGTATCTGGTCATCGGCCACGATGTCCTGCGCAAGGCGTTCATGGGCATCAAGAGCGGCGAGGTCTTTGACGAGAACTTCCTGATGGCGGTCGCCACGGTGGGTGCCATGGGCTGCGGCGAGTATGCCGAGGGCGTGGCCGTTATGCTGTTCTACCAGATCGGGGAGCTGTTCCAGTCCTACGCCGTCGGCAAGAGCCGGGCGAGCATCTCGGCGCTGATGGATATTCGCCCCGACAGCGCGAACTTGGAGGCCGAGGACGGTACGGTTTCCGTCGTTGACCCTGACGACGTACCCATCGGTTCCACCATCGTCGTCAAGCCCGGCGAAAAGATCCCGCTGGACGGCGTGGTCCTCTCCGGTGAGTCCACGCTGAACACCGCCGCCCTGACCGGCGAGAGCCGCCCGCGCACTGTGCGCCCCGGCGATGAGGTCATCAGCGGCTGCGTGAACGCCGACAGTGTGCTGCGCGTCCGGACGACAAAAATTTACGACGAGTCCACCGTTGCGAAAATTCTCGACCTGGTGGAAAATTCCAGCCTGAAAAAGTCCCCCGTCGAGAACTTCATCACGAAGTTTGCCCGCTACTACACCCCCGCCGTCTGCATCGGCGCACTGGTGCTGGCCATTGTGCCGCCGCTGTTCCTGGGCGGCTGGCTTGACTGGATCATGCGTGCGCTGACCTTCCTGGTCATCAGCTGCCCCTGTGCGCTGGTCATTTCTATCCCCCTCACCTTCTTCGGCGGCATCGGCGGCGCGTCCAAGTGCGGCATCCTGGTCAAGGGCGGCAACTACCTCGAGGCCCTGTCCAAGACCGGCGTTGCCGTGTTTGACAAGACCGGCACCCTGACGAAGGGCGTTTTCAAAGTCACCCACACCGCCCCTGCTGACGGCGTGAGCGAGAAGGATCTGCTCGAGAGTGCCGCGCTGGCCGAGAGTTTTTCGAGCCATCCCATCAGCAAGAGCCTTCGCGAGGCCTGCCCCGACCTGGATGCCCGCCGCGCCTCTGACGCGCAGGAAATCGCGGGTCACGGCGTGAAAACGCAGGTCGATGGTCATACCGTGCTGGCCGGCAACGCCCGCCTGATGGAGAGCGAGGGCGTCACCTACACCGCCGCAGAGGGCGCAGGCACCATCGTCTACGTCGCCCGCGACGGACAGTTCCTCGGCTCCATCCTGATTTCCGACGAGGAAAAGCCCACGGCCAAGGCTGCCATGCAGGGCCTGCAGGCCCAGGGCGTGCGTACCGTCATGCTGACCGGCGACACCCCTGCGGTGGCTGAGTTGGTTGCGAAAGATTTGGGCATCGATGAGGTCCACGCGGGCCTGCTGCCCGCCGACAAGGTCGAGTGGGTCGAGAAGCTGCTTGGCCAGAAACCCGCAAAGAAAGAGCTTGCCTTCGTGGGAGACGGCATCAACGACGCGCCGGTGCTGATGCGTGCCGATATCGGCATTGCTATGGGTGCGCTGGGCAGTGATGCCGCCATCGAGGCCGCCGATGTTGTGCTGATGGACGACGACCCGGCAAAAATCAGCCTTGCCATGCGGATTTCCCGCAAGTGCATGACGATTGCCTACCAGAACATTGTGTTCGCGCTGGCAATCAAGGCGCTGTGCCTGATTCTGACCGCGCTGGGCATTACCAATATGTGGTGGGGCGTTTTTGCCGACGTCGGCGTCATGGTGCTGGCCGTGCTGAACGCGACGAGAATGCTGAATGTGAAGCAGTACCAGTAAAATTTGCATAAGAACAGGCGTGTGCCCGGTGTGGGTACACGCCTGTTTGGGTTTCGGGCAGTGGGGAACGGCTTTTGCCGTCTGCCATTACAGCAGCCCCTCCGGGTCGAGGTACGCACCATCCTTGATGCACTCCAAGTGCAAATGCGCCTCGCCGCTGGTTTCGGCGGGGACGCTCCCCGCCTTGCCGATTGCGGTGGCGGTCGTCACGCTGTCCCCGGCTTTGACTTCCGTGTCAGTCAGCCCGCAGTACCGCCAGGTCACACCGTTCTTGTCGGTGATTTCCACCACATACCCCCACAGTGCGTCCTCGGTTACGGAATCGACCTTGCCCGCCTTGGCCGGGTACACACTCTCCCCTGCCGGGGCAGCGTAGTCCGCGCCGTTGTGGGTGCGCCAGTCGCCCAGCGTCGCACTGTACACCAGTTCATCCCCGCTGAATGCTGCCAGCGGCTTGGCGTCCCAGATGCCAGGGGCTGCGGCCGTCTGCGCCGAGGCAGTGCTCTCGGCGGGTGGTGTGGTCGTGCGCGGTTCAGCCGTCGGTGCGGTGGTGGGCGCTGTCGTCGGCTTGGGCACATCCTGGGCGGGTTTGTCGATGGCCGTGTCCGGCTGCGTCCAGGTCGTGTCGTCCTGCAAAGCCTCCTTGCGGAGGCGCGTCAGGTCGGCCACGTTGCCCACGATACTGCGCAGTGCCAGAATGCCCGCCGCCGTGGCCGCAAACACCATAGCCAGACAGAACAGGTACAGCCCTTTTTCCTTAAAAAATTGCTTGATATGGTTCATCTTGCCCCATCCTTTTCTTGTGGAAATGTTGTGTATGCCGTTAGTTTGGGCCGCACGCGGCGCTTTATACACGGCATACGAAATACGTTTTGTATAATTGCAAAATATAATACAAATCGTTGCGCTGCGCCTGAAAATTTCCGTTGCATTTCCGCACAAAACCGTGTATTATATACTATTGGATTATTATAGAGGAGTGTGCCCCGATGTGACGACCTCATAATTTCGTTTTTGCCCGCCGGGCAAAAACACCACCAGATTTATTATCTATTATCTAAATCAAGGGAGTAATCATGGCATCATTGCGCGAAGAAATCGAATCCCGGCGCACATTTGCAATCATCTCGCACCCCGACGCCGGTAAAACCACACTGACCGAAAAACTGCTGCTCTACGGTGGGGCCATCCAGACCGCCGGCTCCGTCAAGGGCAAGCAGAGCGCCAAGCACGCGGTATCCGACTGGATGGATATTGAGAAGCAGCGTGGTATCTCGGTCACCTCATCTGTCCTGCAGTTCAACTACCAGGGCAAGTGCATCAACATTCTGGACACCCCGGGCCACCAGGACTTCAGTGAGGACACCTACCGCACCCTGATGGCGGCGGATTCCGCCGTCATGGTCATTGACGCCGCCAAGGGCGTTGAGGCCCAGACCATCAAGCTGTTCAAGGTCTGCACGCTGCGCCACATCCCGATTTTTACCTTCATCAACAAGATGGACCGCGAGGCCCGCGACCCGTTTGAACTGATGGAGAACATCGAGGAAATCCTCGGCATCAAGACCTACCCGATGAACTGGCCCATCAGCTGCGGCAAGGACTTCAAGGGCGTCTACGACCGCAACGCCAAGCGAGTGCTGGCCTTTGAGAGCGACGGCCGTGCCAACGGTGTGAAGATGGTGGACGAGGTCGAGGCCGAGCTGGGCGACGCCCGCCTGGACGACCTGATTGGTGCTGCCAACCATGAGAAGCTGGCTGAGGACATTGAGCTGCTGGACGGCGCGGCGGAAGAGTTCGACCTCAACGCCGTGCAGCACGGTGAGCTGTCCCCTGTGTTCTTCGGCTCGGCTTTGACGAACTTCGGTGTTGAGCCGTTCCTGAAAGAGTTCCTACGCCTGACCCCCACCCCGCTGCCCCGCAAGGACGCCGTGGGCGGCGAGCTGGTAGAGCCGTGCAGCGACCAGTTCAGCGGCTTTATCTTCAAGATTCAAGCTAACATGAACAAGAACCACCGCGACCGCATCGCATTCTTGCGCATCTGCTCCGGCAAGTTTGAGCGCGGCATGGAGGCTTTCCATGTGCAGGAGGGCAAGAATATCAAGCTCGCCACCGGCACCAGCCTGATGGCCGACGACCGCGCCATTGTCAGCGAGGCTTACGCGGGCGATATCATCGGCCTGTTCGACCCGGGTATCTTCTCCATCGGCGACACGCTCTGCACCGGCAAAAAGCACGTGCAGTTTGCGGGTATCCCGACCTTTGCGCCCGAGCATTTTGCCCGCGTGACCCAGGTGGATACGATGAAGCGCAAGCAGTTCGTCAAGGGCATGGAACAGATCGCCCAGGAGGGCGCGATCCAGATTTTCCGCGACCTCGGCTCCGGCATGGAGGAAGTCATTGTCGGTGTTGTCGGTGTGCTGCAGCTGGAAGTGTTGGAGTACCGCCTGAAAAACGAGTACAACGTCGATATCCGTATGCAGCAGCTGCCCTATGAGCATCTGCGCTGGGTGCTGAACGACCCCGACGAGCTGGACATTAAGCATCTGGACGTGACCAGCGACACCCGCGCCATTGAGGATATGAAGGGCAACCCGCTGCTGCTCTTCGGCAGTCCGTGGAGCATCAACTGGGCCGAGCAGCATAACGAAACGCTCAAGCTCTCCGAGTTCGGCAACCTGACGTTCTAAGGGGAGGCAGTTTTGATGCTGGCGCAGCTGAAAAAGCACCTGACCCCGCACGAACTGTGGGAGGATGCGAAGTTTTTCTTCCTGCTGAACCTGGGGCTTATCGCCACGGCCGTGGGTATTGCCGTTTTCAAAACGCCCAACCACTTTGCGTTCGGCGGCACGTCGGGTCTGTCCATCGTGCTGGCAACGCTGTTCCCCCGCTTCAACGTCGGCGCGTTCATGTGGTTTGTCAACGCCGCGCTGGTGCTGCTGGGGTTTGTCTTTCTGGGTATCAAGTCCATGGGCTGGACCATCTACTCATCCTTTGCGCTGTCGTTCTACGTCAGCCTGTGTGAGCGGCTTTACCCGCTGGACCACCCGCTGACGAACGATGTGTTTTTGGAACTGTGCTTCGCGGTCATCCTGTCCGCGGTAGGCGCGGCCATCGTCTTTAACATCGGCGCGTCCACCGGAGGCACCGACATTGTAGCGATGATTTTGAATAAGTACACCAGTATGCCGGTCGGCCGTGCGCTGATGGTCAGCGATGTGGGCATTGTGCTGGTGGGCGCGTATCTCTACGGCCCAGCCACCGGGCTGTACTGCATCCTGGGCATGATTTTAAAGAGCACCGTCGCTGACAGCGCGATTGAGAGTATCAATATGCGCAAGGTCTGCACGATCGTGACGTCAAACCCAACGCCGGTGCGTGATTTTATCGTGAACGACCTGCACCGATCGGCTACGATGGAGCAGGCCGAGGGTGCCTACACCCACGACGAAAAGTGGGTGCTGACCACCGTGTTGACCCGCGGCCAGGCGCAGAAGCTGCGCCTGTATGTGCGCGGCCTGGACGACCACGCGTTTATAACCATCGTCAACAGCAGCGAGATCGTAGGCAAGGGGTTTAGGGCGATTTGAACTCCAATGCCTTCTCCCCTGAGAGAAAGCGGCCCCGCAGGGCTGGATGAGGGGCGAGCTGCCCGCAAGAAATCGAAAGCGGTCAATAGGGCAGACCTGCCCCTCATCAGTCCGCTTCGCGGACAGCTTCCCCTTAGGGGGAAGCCTTTTAGGAAGCACCTATCTTCGGATGGGTGCTTTTTCTATTGTAACCAGGTTGTAATCACCCCCGAAATATGCTATACTTTTTATGCGTATCGTAAGCAACCTGTATAAGAAACTTGAACGAGGGGAACCTCTTTTTATGAGATATTCAAAACATTTGACCTACTCGGAACATATGTTCCTGCGCAGCCGGCTGAACCGGGTGCGGCATATCACACTGGACCCGGACGGCCCCGGTGTGGTGCGCATCCATATCGTGCCCTGCCATAAGCCCGACCACGAGACGCCGTTCACCGTGATTTTGAACGGCCAGGATATTCTGCCGCTGAACGTCAGCTGGGCCATTCTGCTGACCAACCTCATCGAGGCTTTAAAACCCTGTACCGGCAAAGAAATACGTCCTGAAGAATGGGCGGCCATCAACGCCCAGGCTGTGGCGGCCACCCGCAAAATTTACCGCAAGACCGAGTATGCGCAGATCGAGAGCGATTTGCAGCTGCTGGTGGACAGCCTGTGTACGATTGCCCGGGGCGGCGAGCCGCCGCTGACCGTGCAGCCCATGAGCCTGGCCGAGTACGCGCCCCGCATGGTGGCCCCCCACCGCATGGATCTGATGGTCAGCTCGATGGTCAAGGACGGCGCGTGGCACTGCAACCAGAAATGCCTGCACTGCTACGCCGCAAACCAGCCGCTTTCCGCCGTGCCGGAGCTGGACACAGACCAATGGCTGGCCGTGATTGAAAAATGCCGCAACGCGGGTATCCCGCAGCTGACCTTTACCGGCGGCGAGCCGACGCTGCGCCATGATTTGGTCAAGCTGGTGCAGGCTGCGCAGTGGTTCGTCACCCGGCTGAACACCAACGGTCGTATGCTGACCAGCATGATGTGCAAGGAACTCCACGAGGCCAGTCTCGACGCCGTGCAGATTACCTTCTACTCCGCCGACGCCGATATCCACAATGAGCTGGTGGGCGTGGACGGCTACAATGACACGTTGAACGGCATCAAAAACGCGCTGGCCGCCGGGCTGAATGTGAGCCTGAACACTCCGCTGTGCAGCCTGAACCGGGATTACCTGTCCACGGTCAAACTTGCCCACAAGCTGGGCATCCGCTACCTGACCTGCAGCGGGCTGATCCCTGCGGGCAACGCCGAAACTGCCGCCAGCCGCGCCGTGCGCCTGACGCCGGAGGAGCTGGAAGCAACGCTGCGCCCCGCCATGGAATACGCCGCCGCAAACGGTCTGGAAATCAACTTTACCAGCCCCGGCTGGCTCAGCGAGGATACGCTGCGCGGTTTAGGCTTTACCCAGATCCCCAGCTGTGGGGCCTGTCTGTCCAACATGGCGATTGCGCCGGACGGCACCGTGCTGCCCTGCCAGAGCTGGCTGACCGGCAAGGGCCTGGGGAACCTGCTGCGCACACCCTGGCAGCGCATCTGGCGCAGCGACGAATGCCGCGCCATCCGCGGGCAGAGCGCCAAAATGGAGCGCCGCTGCCAGCTGGGAGAAACCCCGATGCAGGAGGGCTGCTGATGAAAACGAGTGTTCTGCGCCGTCTGGCGCTTTTGTGGGCCGTCCTGCTGTGCGGCAGTCTGCTGGCTCTGCCCGCTGCGGCGGCCGAGGTGGACGCCCCCTACGCCGAGAGCGGCGACATGGATTATATCCGCAGCTACATCGTGACCGTGGATCCGAGGGAGGACGGCACGGCGGATATTACCTACGACATTGACTGGCAGGTCATTGACGGCGACGCCACCGACTATTTGAGCTGGGTCAAAATCGGCCTTGCCAATTCCAGCGTGGACGAGCTGACCCCGCTGACCGATACGATTTCCGACTTGCAGTATTCCAGCGACGGCGGCAGCTATGCCAAGGTCGTGTTCAGCCGCCGCTACTATGCCCCCGATGTGGCCGCGTCGAATGGCGGTGAGAGCAGCGTACATTTTGTGTTCAGCGTACATCAGAGCCACCTGTTCACACGAAATGACGACGGTACGGCAAACTTTAACTTTACGCCAGGCTGGTTCGACGATTTGAGCGTCGGGAATATGCAGGTGCGCTGGCGCAATTACGACGGTTTTGTGGCGGATAATACGGGCATGGACGGTGATTACCTGACCTGGGATTTCGGCGCGATGGGCCACGGCCAGGCGGCCAATGTCCATGTGACAGTACCCATTACGAACGCCGCCGCCTTTGACCCGGGGGCCGAGATGACCACCGACGACTACGACAGCGGTGAGGATTTAGAGGGAATCATCGTGCTGCTGGCGTCGGCTGTTGTTGTGCTGCTGGCGGTGGCAATCATCATCATTGCGGTGGCCTCCCAGTCCCCTGACTGGGGCGGCGGCTTCGGCAGCGATATCGACCCCGATGACTGGTTCTGGTACACCAACGGCGTACACACGATCCGCTGCGCCCGCAGCGCACCCCCGCCCACCGGCTACCACCGCACCGACCCGCCCCCGGAGTACCGCTCCGGCGGCGGCAAGACCCGCGGCGGCGGTGTGGGCCGCAACCACAGCAGCCATTCCAGCTGTGCGTCCAGCTGCGCCTGCGCGTGTGCATCCAGTTGTGCGTGTGCCTGCGCCTGTGCAGGTGGCGGCCGCGCCGGGTGCAGTGTGAAGGACTTCTACACGGTAAAAATCCCTAAGGCAACACCGCACAATTCCCACCTTACGGCTTAAGCACCGCTCCGGCGGCTGCGGCACGGCATCTGCGTTGCCAAAATGCTCGATAAGACATCCAGTATTATCTGCGCTTTTGGCTTAGCAGCTGCCGCACCTCGCTCGCCGTATCGGCACTTAGAATTATGCGGTATTGCCCTAAGAAAAATGCAGGGGCCGATGTCAGCATCGACCCGGAAATCGAGGATGGAAAATGAGCCTGGAAGATCAGTACGATGCCTGGGTCCGCGGCCTGATGGGCGGCGGCAAATACGCCGCCAATGAGCAGCAGGCCGAAGCTGCCAGCGATGCCGTGCAGCAGATGCAGGCCCAGCTGGAAGCCCTGAGCGCGGCCCAGAAACGCCAATCCGCCGCCAGCAGTGCGCTGGGCGCGGTGCAGAAAGCCGGTGCCGCCACCGCTGAGAATGTGCGCAAGATGAGCAGTGAGCTGACAAAGTCGCTGAAACAGGATGGCCTGCTGGGCGGCACGGTAGCCGCGCCCTCCCCTGCCCCGGCTGCCCACGGCAAGGCAGATTTTACCGGTGTGACGGATAAAATCAAAGCCCAGGTGCTGGGGCAGGATGCCTTCGTCTCGGCGCTGGTCAAGGCGTTCCGCCGCCCCTTTGTGCTGGGCACGGCGGAGGATACCACCCGCGCCCGCAGCGTGATGCTTCTGTGCGGTCCCAACGGCACCGGCCGCCACTACGCGCTGAAATGCGTGGTGGAAGAATTGACCGCCCGGGGCATCCTGCGCAGTGCGTCGATTGAGACGCTGGACTTGGCGCTCTACCCCGGCCCCGCGCAGGAGAAGCTGTTTTTACAGGATCTTTACGCGGCGCTGCAGTCCGATGCCGAGGTGCTGGCCTTTGAGCATTACGAGGGCTGCGCCGCCAACTATTTAAATATGCTGTCCACGCTGGCCATCGATGGTACGCTGGCGCTGTCCAGCCGGTACGTCTTGCAGCGCGGCATCCTTGTCGACGTCGGCACAGCGCTGGCCCCCGGGGCCATCGGCGAATTGCAGGCGGGCGGCAAATACTTTGTGTTCTACTCCAACAAGGGCGAGGCTGCGCTGGCGGACCACTTCGGCGCAAAGTTCGTGGATGCCGTCGCGGGCGATATCTGCCGCACCGAGGCGTTCACCCCCGATGCGCTGGCGGCTGTGGCCGCGCGGGAGTTGAATTTCCTCGTCAAACGCACCCGCAAGCAGTGCGGGCTGGCACTGTCCATGGGCGCGGATGTACGGGATCTGCTGGCAGCCCAGTACGGCAAGACCAGCGGTATGCAGGCCATGCGCGATTACTGCGAGACGGTCTACCGCGCCATTGCCGAGTATGTGCTGAATGCTGACGCTACACCCGCCGAGGGCACGCCTGCCGTGCTGACGGCGGTGGACGGCAAACTGTGCATGGCCGTGAACGGCGGCAAGGCCATTGACCTGCTGGCACTGCTGCCCCAGCAGTACCGCGGCGACGTGGATGCTGTGGAAGCCGAGCTGGACGGCATCATCGGCCTGGAGGAAATCAAAAATTATGTGCGGGATATCGCCAAAAACGTGCAGACCCAGCAGCGCCGCAAGGCCCAGGGCCTGAAGGTGGCCGAGGTCAATATGCACATGATCTTCACCGGCAACCCCGGCACCGGCAAAACGACGATTGCCCGCATTCTGGCGAAATATCTGAAAGCCATCGGCGCACTGCGCGGCGGCCAGCTGGTGGAAGTGACCCGTGCGGACCTGGTAGGCCGCTATGTGGGCCACACGGCCCCGCTGACGAACTCGGTCATCCAGAGCGCCCTGGGCGGTGTGCTGTTCATCGACGAAGCCTACGCCCTCTACCGCGGCGGTGAGGACAGCTTCGGGCTGGAAGCCATCGACACGCTGGTCAAGGGCATTGAGGATCACCGCGACGACCTGGTCGTCATTCTGGCGGGCTACACGAAGGAGATGCAGCTGTTTTTGAGCGCGAACTCCGGCCTTGCCAGCCGCTTTCCGAACCAGATCGAGTTCCCGGATTACTCGGGCGAGGAGCTGTATAAGATTCTGTGCTCGATTGCCAAGGGCAAGGGCTACACACTGGACGACGCCTGCAAGCTGCCGCTGGTGACCTACTTTGACCGCAAGCAGGTCGAGGACGCTGCCACCAACGGCAACGGCCGTATGGCGCGCAATACCTTGGAAAAAGCGATTTTGAACCAGTCCAAGCGGCTGGTGGCCGACCCGGATGCCAGCCTGGAACTGCTGCTGCCAGGGGATTTTGAGTTGGAATAAGGCAAAGTTGCAGGGGCCAGGCAGGCCTGGCCCCTACATATAGCGACAAAAAATGGACACCTGACATTTCATCAGGTGTCCACTTTGTTTTATAAAACCAATTTTACCGTGCCGTATAATCCGAATCCAGCTCGGCCAGGATGCGCTCGCTGGTCTCGCGGGTGTCAGTCATGCGGACGGCGTTGCGCAGCGGCAGCACAGAGCGCGGCGTCACAGAAAGCTCGTCCACGCCGATGGCGAGGAACGTCTCGGTCAGGGCCAGGTCTGCGCCCAGTTCGCCGCAGATGCCCACCCAGATGCCGTTCTTGTGGGCGTTCTCCGTCACCATCTGGATCAGGCGCAGCACAGCCGGGTGGTGCGGGTCATAGAAACGGCCCAGGTCGTTGTTCTGGCGGTCGCAGGCCAGCGTGTACTGGGTCAGGTCGTTCGTGCCGATGCTGAAGAAGTCCACTTCCTTCGCCAGGCGGTCGCTCATCACAGCGGCAGCGGGCGTCTCGATCATAATACCGATCTGCACGTCCTCGCTGTACGGCGTGCCCTCGTGCTTCAGTTCACGTTTGACTTCCTCGCAGAGCTTCTTTGCTTCGCGGACTTCCCAGACGGACGTGACCATCGGGAACATAATGCCCAGCTTGCCGAAAGCCGACGCACGGAACAGTGCGCGCAGCTGGGTCTTGAAAATCTCCGGCCGGGTCAGGCAGATGCGCAGCGCGCGCATACCCATGGCGGGGTTGTCCTCCTTGGGCAGGTTGAAGTAGCCAATCTGCTTGTCCGCGCCGATGTCCAGTGTGCGGATGATGACTTCCTTGCCGTCCATGTCGGAGAGCACCTGCTTGTAGGCCTCAAACTGCTGGTCCTCGGTCGGATAGTCGCTGGTGTTCAGGTACAGGAATTCGGAGCGGAACAGGCCAATGCCGCCGCCGTCGTTGACCTGTACGGCGTGGACATCCTCGGGCGAGCCGATGTTGCAGTAGATGCGGATGGTCTTGCCGTCCTTCGTCACGTTGGCCTGACCCTTCAGCGTTTCCAGCAGGCGCTGCAGACGCAGCTGCTCGTCGCGCTTCTTCAGCAGGCGGTCGCGGGTGTCGTCGTCGGGGTCAATGACCAGTGCGCCGGTAGCACCGTCCGCAATGGCCTGGCGGCCCTCGTACTCGGGCTTCAGGGCGTCGCCCATGCCAACGATGGCAGGGATGCCCATGGTGCGGGCCAGAATGGCCGTATGGCTGGAGCCGGAGCCGCCCGCCGTGATGAAGCCCAGAATCTTCGACTTATCCAGCTGGATCGTCTCGGAGGGGGCCAGGTCGTCGGCGCAGAGCAGCACCGGCACATCGGACGCAATACCGCCCTGCACGATGCCGCACAGGATGCTGAGGATGCGCTGGCTGACGTCCTTGACGTCGGCGGCGCGGGCCTGCATATAGGCGTCGTCCATTGAGGCGAACATCTCGGCAAACTGCTCGGCTGTGTCGGAGACGGCGGCCTCGGCGTTCATCTTCTGGTTGAGGATGCGATCCTCGATGGCCTCCTCGTAGTCAAGGTCTTCGGCCATCATCTGGTGGGTCTCAAACAGCATGGCGGCCTCGTCGCCGGCTTCCTTGCGGGCCTGCTCGGCCAGAACGCCCAGTTGCTCGACCGCGCCGGTTTGGGCCCCCTTAAAACGGTGCCACTCGGCGTCTGTATCCTCTACGGTATAGCGCTTGATCTCGGCCGTGGCGCGGCGGTAGAAGTAGAGCGGGCCAACGCCGACACCGGCGGAAACGCCCTTGCCCTGAATCGTGATCATGGGAAAACCTCCTTACAAAAAGGGCCGCGCCCGCCGTTCTGGTGTGGCGGCCGCGGCCGTAAATGAAATCGGAATTACAGATGCTCGTTGAAGAACTTCTCCATGGCGGGGGCGGCGGTCTCCTCGTCGGCGCCCTCAATCTTGACGGTGACGGTGTCGCCGCACTTGATGCCCATGCCCATCAGAGCCATCAGGCGAGTGGCGTCAACGGACTTGCCGTTCTTGTCCACGATGGTGACGGTGCTCTGGCAGGTCTTGGCCTCTTTTGCAAGCATACCGGCGGGACGTGCATGGATGCCGACCGGCTCTTTGATGGTATACGTGAATTCTTTCATAGCTTTTTCCTCCCATAAGTGCGCAGCGGTAGAGCGCGGCGCAATCATTAAGCTGTTATTATAATAACATACTGCGCCGTATACGTCAACGGAAAAAGAGCCAAAAACACCCCTAATCTTTGGTGGATTTGTTAAAAATTTTCGGCAGGGACTGCACCGAAAAGCCATAATATGGGAGATTTTGTCATTTGGCGTCATTTTGCAAGAAAATCCCGCAGCACGTCCTCGGGGCGCGGGGTGTGCAGCGGATAACGGGCGCGCAGCGCGGGGGTGGCGCTGTCCATGATGTAGGGGGTGTCCACGATGTCCAGCATTGATACATCGTTAAAGTTGTCGCCAAAGGCCATGACCTCATCGGGGGCAATGCCCAGCACGCGGCAAAGGGACTGTACGCCGATGCCCTTGTTGGCGGTGGTCGTGTCGATCCAGAAAGGCCCGGCCACGGCAGCGTTGGCCTGCTGCCAGCGCGGCACAAAGCGGTCGACGTATTTTTCCACGCCCTCATGCAGGTAGATCGATGTCTTGACGATCTCCTCGGGCACCTCGGCGGGGTCGTGGATGATTTGGTAGCGGTTGCCGATGAACTTGATGCGATCCAGCATCCCCAGCCCGCGCTCCATTAAGTAGGCGCAGTTCTGGCCGGAGAGCATGACCTCACCCCGGCCGTCGCTGTTCTGCCACATATCGCGGGCAATTTCCTCCGCCAGGGCGCGGGGCATTGGGTTTTCGGCGATGCACTGCTCATCTTTGAACAGCACGCCGCCGTTCTCGCACAGAAAAACGCAGCAGTCGGCCACAGGCTCAAACAGCAGGCGCAGGCTGGTGTACTGCCGCCCCGACGCCGGGCAGAACAGGATGCCCCGGTCATGCAGGGCGCGGATCTGGTCAAAAATTTCGCCTTCCAGCTTCTGGCGGCCGTATTGCAGCAGCGTACCGTCAATGTCGCTGCAGATCATTTTGATGGACATAGTACAACTCCTTTTATTTCGCGCTTTTATTGTACCACAGGCGGCGGTGACTTTTCAATTTCGATTTCATTTTGTATAATAGATATAGGGGGCGGCGTCCCCGACGCCCCGTAGGACAATATCGAAAGGAAGAAAACCTATGCCTTTTATCACAGTGAACGCCCACTCCCCTGCCGATTACGGTGCGGCGTTTGTGGCGGAGAACGCAACACTGGCGGGCTGTGTGCGCCTTGCGAAGGAGAGCAGCGTCTGGTACGGTGCGGTGCTGCGCGCCGACACGGGCTGCATCACCATCGGAGAGAACACCAATGTGCAGGATAACGCTGTGCTGCACACCGGCCCCGGGCTGGATGTGACGATAGGGCGCGGCGTGTCCATCGGGCATGGAGCCATCGTCCACGGCTGCACGGTGGGCGATAACTGTTTAATTGGGATGCACGCCACGATTTTGAACGGCGCAGTCATCGGCGCGGGCAGTTTGATTGCCGCCGGGGCGCTAGTGCCGGAAAAGATGGTCGTGCCCGCAGGCAGCCTTGTCATCGGCGTGCCGGGAAAGGTCATGCACCCGGTCAGTGCGGCGCAGGCCGCAGGAATCAAAGCAAACGAGGAAGAGTACCTGGAATTGGCGAAGCTGCACGCGAAAGCCCCGAATTTGTAGGGGGGCAGCATCCTCGACGCCCCGCGGAGGGAGCAAGACCACTCTCTGCAAGGCAATTTCAATGGGCATTGCAGGGCAAAACGAGATCGTATACGGGAAGGCCGAGGGCCGGGCATGCCCGGCCCCTACCGTTCAATAAACCAAAAGAGGATGCCGTCAACCAAACAGCACCCTCTTTGATTTTTATTTCAGCACCGCACCCAGGTTGGCGCTTGTAACAAGCCTTGCGTAGCGTGCCAGCCAGCCGGTCTTGATGTTCGGCTCGGGCTGGATGTAGGCGGCTTTGCGGGCGGCAAGCTCGTCGTCACTGACGGCCAAGTGGATGGACGCATTCGGAATATCGATCTCGATGGTGTCACCCTCCTTGACGAGGCCGATGGGGCCGCCGGAGGCTGCCTCGGGGCTGACATGGCCGATGGCCGCGCCGCGGGACGCACCGGAGAAGCGGCCATCGGTGATGAGCGCCACGGTGGTGTCCAGCTTCATGCCCGCCAGCGCACTGGTGGGGTTGAGCATCTCACGCATACCGGGACCGCCCTTGGGGCCTTCGTACCGGATGACTACGACGTCGCCGGGGTGGATGTCCCCTGCGTAGATGGCCGCAATGGCGGTGTCCTCACTGTCAAAGACGCGGGCCGGGCCGCTGTGTACCTGCATTTCAGGCGCAACGGCGCTGCGCTTGACGACACAACCGTCCGGCGCAATGTTGCCCCACAGGATCTGCAAACCACCGGTCTGGCTGTACGGATTGTCGATAGAGCGGATGGCCTTGTCGTTGAGAATCTTCGCGCCCTGGATGTTCTCCCCCAGGGTCTTGCCGGTGACGGTGGGCACATTCAGGTCCAACAGGCCCTTCTTGGCCAGCTCGGCCTGCACAGCAGGGATGCCGCCCGCCTCGTACAGGTCGGGCATATGGGTCGGGCCTGCGGGGGCCAGGTGGCAGAGGTTGGGCGTCTTGGCGGAAATCTCGTTAAAGAGCTTCAAATCAATGGGGCAGCCTGCCTCCTGGGCAATCGCCAGCAGGTGCAGTACCGTGTTGGTGGAGCAGCCCAGCGCCATGTCACAGGTCAGGGCGTTGCGGATGGAGCGCTCGTTGATGATCTGACGGGCGGTCACGCCGCGGTTGACCATGTCCATGATGGCCATACCGGCGTGCTTTGCCAGCTGCAAACGCTTAGCGTAAACGGCGGGAATCGTGCCGTTGCCGGGCAGGGCGATACCGATGGCCTCGCACAGGCAGTTCATGCTGTTGGCGGTGTACATACCGGAGCAGGAGCCGCAGCCCGGGCAGCAGTTGCAGGTGCAGTCCTCGAGCTGCTCGTCGTCGATGAGGCCCGCTTTGTAGGCACCCACGGCCTCAAACATTTTGGAAAGGCTGACTTCCTCGCCGCCATAGCGGCCGGCCAGCATCGGGCCGCCGCTGCATACCACGGCGGGCACATCCATACGGACGGCGGCCATGACCATGCCGGGAACGATTTTATCGCAGTTGGGCACGAGAACCAGGCCGTCCAGCTGGTGGGCCATGAACATCGTCTCGACGCTGTCACAGATCAACTCGCGGCTGGCGAGGGAGTATTTCATGCCCACGTGGCCCATGGCGATGCCGTCGCAGACACCGATGGCGGGGATGAGGATGGGCGTACCGCCTGCCATGCGGACACCGGCCTTGACGGCGTCCGCAATTTTGTCCAGGTTCATGTGGCCGGGTACGATCTCGCTGTGGGCGGACACAACGCCGATGAGCGGGCGGTCCAGCTCCTCCGGTGTGTAGCCCAGCGCATAGAACAGGCTGCGGTTCGGGGCCCGCTCCGGGCCTTTTTTGACGTTATCGCTGTTCATAGTTTTTCTCCGTTTTTCTATCAGGGGCACTTGTAGGGGCGAGGCATGCCTCGCCCTCAACTTTGCGGCAGGCACCGGATAAAAGGGTGGCCGCCGCCAGGTTAAGGGCCGGGCATGCCCGGCCCCTACAAGTTGCCGGTAATGCGCGTATTGTTACAATTACAAACTTACTTCTTCAGCCAGCTCATCATCTTGCGGAGCTCGGCACCGACCTTCTCGATGGGGTGGTTGGCTGCGATGCGGCGCTGGGCCAGGAAGTGGGTCTTGCGGCCGCCCTTCGGGCTCATCTCGGTCAGGAACTCGGAGGCAAAGGTGCCGTCCTGGATCTCCTTCAGGACCTGCTTCATCTCCTTGCGGGTGTCCTCGGTGATGAGGCGCTTGCCGGTGCGGTAGTCGCCGTACTCGGCCGTGTTGGAGATGGAGTAGCGCATCTTGGAGAAGCCGCCCTCGTTGATAAGGTCAACGATGAGCTTCATCTCATGGCAGGTCTCGAAGTAGGCCATCTCGGGGGCATAGCCGGCCTCGACCAGCGTGTCGAAGCCAGCCTGGATCAGCTCGCAGACACCGCCGCAGAGGACAGCCTGCTCGCCGAACAGGTCGGTCTCGGTCTCCTCCTTGAAGGTGGTCTCGAGGATGCCGGCGCGGCCTGCGCCGATGCCGGAGGCGTAGGCCAGAGCGATCTCCTTGGCCTTGCCGGTGTAGTCCTGCTCCACGCAGATCAGGGAGGGGCAGCCCTCGCCCTCGGTGTACAGGCGGCGGACGATGTGGCCGGGGCCCTTGGGGGCAATCATGATGACATCAACATTCTTCGGCGGGGTGATGGTCTTGAAGTGGATGTTGAAGCCATGGGCGAATGCCAGGGCCTTGCCCTCGGTCATGTAGGGGGCAACCTGAGAATTGTAGATGTCGGCGCACAGCTCGTCGGGAACCAGCATCATGACGACGTCACCGGCCTTGGCGGCCTCCTCGACTTCCATGACCTTGAAGTTCTCGTGGGTGGCGGCAAACTCGGAGGCTTTCTCCCAGTGGGCAGAACCCTTGCGCAGACCGACGACGACATTGACGCCGCTCTCGGCCAGGTTCTCGGAATGGGCGTGGCCCTGGGAGCCGAAGCCGATGACGGCAACGGTTTTGCCGTCCAGCACGCCGAGGTTGCAATCGGAATCGTAATACTTGTTGATAGCCATGGTGGTGTCTCCTTTGTTGTTGATACTTTTTATATTTGTAATTTTAATTGGGAAACGAAAATAAAAATCCGTAGGGGCGCATTCTATATGCGCCCGTGCAGTGCAGCCTACGGCGGGCGGATATGGAATCCGCCCCTACAGGCATTGAAAATTTACGAGCAGCTCAATGGCAGTGCGTCCCGGGCAGCGGCAGCTGTGCCTCTCCGACCTCCTGCGCGGGTTTCTGCATATGCTGGTGCTTGCCGCCGCGCTCGAGAGCAGTGACGCCGGTGCGGCAAAGCTCCAGAATCTCATAGCCCTTGAACATCGTCAGGAAAGCGTCGATTTTATCCGGCTTGCCGGTCAGCTCAAATACCATGCTGTCAGGCGACAGGTCGATGATTTTCGCCTTGTAGATGCTGGAAATCTCCCGCAGCTCGGCGCGGTTTTGGTTGTCGCAGGCTACCTTTAACAGCAGCAGCTCGCGCTGTAAGCTCTTGTCGGGGTCCAGCTCAAAGACCTGGCGGGTGACTTCGAGGCGTTCCGTCTGCAAAATCAGCTGGGTCATGGCCTGCTCGCTGCCGCGCAGCGTGACCGTAATGCGGCTGACTTTGGGGTCATTCGTAGCCGAGACGGTCAGGCTGTCAATGTTGAAGCCACGGCGGCAGAACAGGCTGGAAATGCGGGCCAGAACGCCGTTGGAGTTATCGACCAGCAGGCTGATGACCCGCCGGGTGTTGTTGTTTTGTTCCATGCGTGTCACCTCATTCCATGATGATATCGTTGATGGTGCCGCCGCCGGGGATCATCGGAAGGACTTTTTCATCCTTGCCGATGCGGCAATCGATCCAGCTCGGGCCTTTCTGCTGCATGGCGTCGGCGAAAGCCGCCTTGAACTCGGCGGGAGTCGTGGCGCGGTAGCCCTTGGCCCCAAAGCCCTCGGCCAGCTTGACAAAGTCGGTGCGGCGGTGCGGGTCGGTGTCGGAGTAGCGCTTCTCGTAGAAAGTCGTCTGCCACTGGCGCACCATGCCAAGCACCTGGTTGTTGAAGATGACTGTGATAATGGGCAGGCCATAGCTGACGGCGGTGCAGGCCTCGTTCAGGTTCATGTGGAAGGAGCCGTCGCCGGTCAGCATGACGACGCGGGCATCGTTGCCCAGCGCCATCTGTGCGCCGATGGCCGCGCCGTAGCCGAAGCCCATCGTGCCCAATCCGCCGCTGGTCAGGAACCCACGGCTCTTGGTGTGATGCAGGTATTGCGCCGCCCACATCTGGTGCTGGCCGACGTCGGTGACATAGACGGCCTCGGGACCGGCCTGGCTGCAGATTTCGTCGATGATCTGATGGGGTTTCAGCTCGGTATCGCTGTCCACCGGCTTATAATCGTTCTTCTGCCAGCCGCGGATCTGCTCCATCCAGAACTCGTGCTCGGTCTTTTCGACGTAGGGCAGAATTGCCTGCAAAATGTAGCTGGCGTCGCCGGTCAGGCTCAAATCGACGTCGACGTTCTTGCCCAGCTCGCTGGGGTCAATGTCGATTTGAATGATTTTTGCGCGCTTGGCAAAGCTGTCGGGGTTCAGCGCCACACGGTCACTGAACCGCGTGCCCACGGCGATGACGAGGTCGGCCTCGTCGATGGCCTTGTTGGCGGCGTAGCAACCGTGCATACCCAGCAGGCCCAGATTGTGCGGCTCGCCGTAGCTGAGAACACCCGCGGCCATCAGGGTGTAGGTGGCGGGCATGCCGGTCTTTTCCAGCAGGTCGCGCAGGGGCTGGCAGCCCGCCGCACTGCGCACACCGCCGCCGAAGTAGACGATGGGGCGCTCCGACTCGTTGATGAGGCGGGCGGCTTCCTTGACGTCCTCTTCATTATAATAGGTCACGGTACGGATGAGTTCCGGCGCTTTGGGGGTGAACTCGCAGGACGCCGCCGTGATATCCTTCGGGATATCGACGAGCACCGGGCCTTTGCGGCCGGACTGTGCAATGCGGAAGGCCGCACGCATCGTGTCGGCCAGATCCTCTACCCTGCGCACTGTGTAGTTGTGCTTGGTGATGGGCATTGTGATGCCCTCAATGTAGGCCTCCTGGAAGGAGTCTTTACCCAGCAGCGTCGTGGCGACATTGCCGGTGAAGGCGACCATCGGCACGCTGTCCATGTAGGCCGTGGCAATGCCGGTGACAAGGTTCGTCGCACCCGGGCCGCTGGTGGCCAGCACAACGCCGGTACGGCCCGTGGCGCGGGCGTAACCGTCCGCCGCGTGGGACGCGCCCTGCTCGTGGGCGGTCAATACGTGACGTATACGATCAGAGTTTTTATACAACTCGTCATACAGATTCAGCACCGCGCCGCCCGGATAGCCGAACAGGGTATCGACGCCCTGCTCGACCAACACTTCGACGAAGATCTGTGAACCGGTCAATTTCATGGTGTTTGCTCCTTCCTACTTCCTGTGCGACTTCCCCGGGGCATCCGTATGGCGGGGTTCCCTCACCCCGCTGCGGCCCGGTAAGGGGCAATATAAGAAAACAGGCTTTGCCCCTTGCTTTTCCAAGAGACAAAGCCTGTGCGTTTCACATACTCTGCGGTACCACTCTCATTGGGGCGTTGCCCCCACCTCATGAACCTCTAACAAGGTCCGGCACTGTAACGGATGCGCCCGTACCGCCCTACTGTGATTTTCGGGTGGTCTGCTCCGGGATCAGTTCGCGGCTTGCCTGCCTTGCTGCCTTGCACCGACCGGCAGTTCTCTGAAAGGGGCGGGGCCGTTACTAACTTCCCATCCAAGCATTATCTGGATTTATGGTAAACTATACCGTACTTTTGCATGTTTGTCAAGACTTCTTTGAAAATTCTGCAACAAACCTTGCAACTTTTTGTCGCGGCAGTTATACTGGGGTAAAGAGTGTTTCTCTTGGGAAAGGATTATAAACTATGTTACGTAATGAATGGCTGGCCCATCTGGATGGGCTTGTGGTGTTTCGCGGCCTGCTGGCGGCCGAGCCGCTGTGCACGCTGCGTGCGGCGCTGGCGGCGGACGATGCCGCCCTGACCGGCGCAGTGGCCGCGTTTGAGGCGGCGCTGTTTGCCCGCGGCACCAACTGGACCGATGCCCTGCTGGAAGCGGTGCTCGAGGATGAGAACCTTTGTTTAAAGGTTGCCGCCGGGCAGGATGCCGGGCCGGTGCTGGAAAAGGCAATGGATGATGAATTGGACTTTCTGCAAGCGTTGGGCCGTGCACCGCTGGACGAGGTGTTCCCCGGTGCGGCAGCGTTCCTGCCCCGGTGGCAGGTCACGCCCGACGCCGATTACCACGCGGCCTACGCAGCCCGCCGTGCGGCCATGGGCCAGAAGGGTTACGGTATGTTTGCCCGCCACCATGTCTTTGCGCTGGAAGAGGGCCGCCTGGTGCCGGTGCGCTACCCCGACCCGCAGCGTTTGAGCGAGCTGCCCGGCTACGAGCAGGAGCGGGAGAAGGTCATCGCCAACACCCGCGCCCTGCTGGAAGGCCGCCCCGCCAATAACGTTTTGCTGTACGGCGATGCGGGCACCGGAAAATCCAGCACGGTCAAGGCCATTGCCAACGAGTTCGCCCCCGACGGCCTGCGCCTGATCGAAGTGAAGAAAAACCAGCTGTACCAGATTCCCGCCCTGATGGACGAACTGGCGAAAAATCCGCTGAAATTCATCCTGTTTATCGACGATTTGAGCTTTGCGTCCAACGACGATAACTTTGCCGCGCTGAAAGCGATTCTGGAGGGTGGCGTCGGCGGGCGCAGCCATAACGTGGCGGTCTACGCAACCAGCAACCGCCGCCACCTGGTCAAGGAGACGATGGCCGACCGCAGCGGCGACGACCTGCACGCGATGGACACTCGCCAGGAACTCATGAGCCTGTCGGCCCGGTTCGGCCTGACGGTGACGTTCCAGCAGCCCGACAAGGACCGCTACGACCGCATTTTGCTGGAACTGGCGAAGCAGTACAACGTCCAGATGCCCAGCGACCAGCTGTTCATCAAGGGCGCGGCCTTCGCTCTGCGTGCCGGCGGCCGCAGTCCCCGCGTGGCAAAACAGTTTGTGGAATTGCTGGCAGCGGGGGTCAAGGTCTGACCTTGACAGCGAAGAAATAAGAGAGAGGAGAGAAGAGAGTCTGGCAAGAGAAAATCTCTTTTCTTTTTTCTTTTGACTTAGTTTACGTTTACGCCCTCTCTGTCACCAGCTTAAATCCGGCCTCGGTCAGCTTCTCCCTGATTGTCTCGATCTGCGCGGCGTCGCGGGTCTCTAGCCCCAGCTTCAGGAAACAGCTGGTGATGGCCATGTTCGCGTCACTGCGGTCGTGGTGGACGCTGACGACGTTTGCGCCGCAGGCCGAGACAATGTCGCTGACCAGGCTCAGCTGGCCGGGCTTGTCCTCCAGGGCAATCATCAGGTTCGTCTTGCGGCCGCTCATGACCAGGCCGCGGGTGATAACGCGGGAGAGAATGTTCACATCAATGTTGCCGCCGGAAATCAGGCAGACGGTTTTCTTGCCCGCCAGCGGCAGTTTGCCGAACAGCGCGGCAGCCACCGGCGTGGCACCTGCGCCCTCGGCCACGAGCTTCTGGTTCTCCATCAGCGCCAGGATGGCGGCAGCGATCTCGTCCTCACTGACCGTGACAATGTCGTCCACGTACTGGCTCACCATGTCAAAGGTCGTCTCACCGGGCGTCTTGACCGCAATGCCGTCGGCAAAGGTCACGGCGGAGTCCAGCGTCTCGTACTTGTGATCGTGGAACGCGTGCTCCATGCTGGGGGCACCCGCCGCCTGTACGCCGTAGATTTTTACCTCGGGACGCAGGCTCTTGATGGCAAACGCCACGCCGGAAATCAGACCGCCGCCGCCGATGGGCACGATGACCGCGTCCACATCGGGCAGCTGGTCGAGGATCTCCAGGCCGATGGTTCCCTGCCCCGCAATGACCAGCTCGTCGTCATAGGGGTGGATGAAGGTCATGCCGGTCTGCTCCTGCAGTTCCACGGCGCGGTCATGGGCGTCGTCGTAGGTGCCCTTGACCAGCTCGACCTCTGCGCCCAGCCGCTTGGTGCTTTCCACTTTCATAATAGGGGCACCGTCCGGCATACAGACAACGCTCTTGATGCCCATGCGGGTGGCGGCCAGCGCCACGCCCTGTGCGTGGTTGCCCGCCGAGCAGGCGATGACGCCCTTGGCACGTTCTTCCGCCGAAAGTTGGCTGATTTTGTAGTACGCGCCGCGCACCTTGAAGCTGCCGGTGACTTGCAGGTTCTCAGTTTTCAGGTAGAGGTCAGTGCCCGGGCAGAGGCGCGGGGCGGCAATTAAATCCGTTTTGCGGGCGACCTGCTTTAAAATGAACTTGGCGTGGTAGATTTTATCCAGTGTAAGCATGGCGTGCTCCTTCATTTTTGACAAGAATTCAGCCCGACCCGGGACTTGCCGGATCGGGCCGGGCCGCACCCTTGCGGCCGGGACACTGACATGAGTATAGTTGAAATTTGCTAATTTGTAAAGTGAAATATTTTCATGATTAAACTGCACAATTAGGCTGCTTAATTATTGTGCAATTCTACCACTATGTTCTAACCCGAGGATGTTGTATAATAGGACTAACGATGGCAAAATATGTTTGCTTTTTAACAATCATCTGTTACGTCAAGGAGGCAGTTTCCGTATGGATATCCGTTATTCCTGCAACCAGCGCGATTTCAAGCGCTACACCACCGAGGAAACCCGAAACGAAATGCTCATCACCGGCCTGTACAAGGCGGACGAGGTCGTGGCCGTGTACAGCCACGTGGACCGCATGGTGACGCTGGGCTGCATGCCTGTACATGAGGAAGTCCCCATCGACAAGGGCATCGACGTCTGGGCCAACTTCGGCACCCATTACTTCCTGGAGCGCCGCGAGATCGGCATTTTCAATATCGGAGACGGGGCCGGCACCATCACGGCGGATGGCCAGGAATACCACCTGAACTACAAGGACTGCCTGTACATCACGAAGGGCAACGAAAAAGTTACTTTTAAGAGTGACGATCCCGAGCACCCGGCCAAATTCTACATGGTTTCTGCCCCGGCCCATTGCAGCTACGAGAACAAGCTCATCACCATTGAGCAGGCCGCCAAGCGCCCCCTGGGCAGCGTTGAGACCTGCAACAAGCGTACCATTAACCAGTTTATCCACCCCAGCGTCCTCAAGACCTGCCAGCTGTCCATGGGTATGACCGCCCTGGAGCCGGGCAGCAACTGGAACACCATGCCCAGCCACACCCACGAGCGCCGCATGGAGATCTACACCTACTTTGAAGTTCCCGAGGGCCAGGTCGTTTTCCATATGTGCGGTGAGCCTACCGAGACCCGCCATATCGTCATGCACAACTACGATGCCGTCATCAGCCCCTCCTGGAGCATCCACAGCGGCGTAGGCACGTCGAATTACACCTTTATCTGGGCCATGGGCGGCGAGAACATGGAGTTTGACGACATGGACAATATCGCTACCACCGACCTGCGCTGAACGCAAAAAACGCACATATCTTGCGTTGACTTGCGCAAGAAATGCGCAACAAATTTTGCGCACCACGCATCCCGTTTACTTAAATTCATGCGTCCGAGATACGGACGCTTGAATATATGACTGTTACAAACTTTAGGAGGTTTTGCATCATGTCTGTTTGCACCCCGAAATCCTTCGACCTGACCGGCAAGGTCGCGCTCATCACCGGCGCTTCCTACGGCATCGGCTTTGCCATTGCTACCGCTATGGCAAACTGCGGCGCCAAGATCGTCTTTAACGACATCAAGCAGGAGCTGGTTGACAAAGGCTTGGCCGCCTACAAAGAGGCTGGCATTGAGGCCCACGGCTATGTCTGCGACGTCACCAATGAGGACGCCGTCAACGCCATGGTCAAGCAGATCACCGAGGAAGTCGGCCACATCAATGTGCTGGTCAACAACGCCGGTATCATCAAGCGCATCCCGATGATCGAGATGACCGCTGCCCAGTTCCGCCAGGTCATCGACGTTGACCTGAACGCTCCCTTCATCGTTGCCAAGGCCGTTATCCCCGATATGATCGAGCAGGGCGGCGGCAAAATCATCAACATCTGCTCCATGATGAGCGAGCTGGGCCGTGAGACTGTTTCCGCCTATGCTGCTGCCAAGGGTGGCCTGAAGATGCTGACCAAGAACATCGCTTCTGAGTACGGCCAGTACAACATCCAGTGCAACGGCATCGGACCTGGCTACATCGCCACCCCGCAGACTGCCCCCCTGCGCGAGATCCAGCCCGATGGCTCTCGTCATCCCTTCGACCAGTTCATCGTTGCCAAGACCCCCGCTGCGCGCTGGGGTGAAGCCGAGGATCTGGGCGGCCCCGCCGTGTTCCTGGCCTCTGAGGCTTCCGACTTTGTCAACGGCCTGATCCTCTACGTCGATGGCGGCATCCTGGCCTACATCGGCAAGCAGCCGGGCTGATTTACTTTCTTCGAGAAGAAAGTAAACAAAGAAGCTTTCAAACAATAAAAAGGACATCCGCTCGTAATTGGCGGATGTCCTTTTTTGTTGCACGGTAGGGGCCGGGCATGCCCGGCCCGCAACTGTACGGCAAAAGCGCTTTTACGGTAAGGCTGCGGGCCGCACATGTGCGGCCCCTACCTCGCAACGCTTGTAGGGCGGCGTCCTTGATGCCCCGCAGAAGGGCTGAATCTCTCCCCTACTGCCGTAACTTTACTCGATGGTCACGCTCCACTTGAACTCTTTCGTCTCGCCGGGGTTCAACTCGATGTGATGGCCTGCCTCATTGACGGAGTTTGCCCAGCCGTTCCACGGCTCCATGCAGACGAAGCTCTCGGCGTCCTGCTGCCAGAGTACGCCGTTGGAGAAAACGCTCTCGTCAAAGGCAACCGTGACCTTGTGGCCGTTGCCGGCATCGGTCAGCTGCATCGGGCTTTTTACGCCGGTCAGCAGACGGATGGAGTCGGCGCTGCCTTCCTTGCGGGTCAGCGTAATCGTCTCGGGCGCGGCGGGCTGCTCGCCCTTGGCGCTCTCGCTGCAGGTGGCGGCGTCAATGGCAAAGGAGACATTGTCGAGGCTGGTCACGCCGAAGTAAGGGTGGAAACCAACGCTGAACGGCAGCGCCTTATCACCGGTGTTGGCGACGGTCAGCGCCAGCGTGGCGGTATTGCCAACCAGCGTGTAGCGCATGGTCAGGGCAAAATCAAACGGATAGACAAATTTTGTTAAACCGTTGGGGGTCAGGGTCAATTCAATGGCGCTGTCGTCGGCGCTTTTGACCTGCCAGGGCACCAGGTCGGCCAGACCGTGGACCTCGATGGGATAGGCTGTGCCGCCGAAGTGGTGCACGCCGCCGTCCGGCTTGCCGCAGTTTGGAAACAGGATGGGAATGCCGCAGCGGGGGCGGTCGGTGGATTCAAAGTTCTTATCGCGCAGCCACAGGTACTCATCACCGTTCTTGGTGAAAGAGGTCGCCATGCCGCCCTTCTCGGGCGTGACGGTGAACGCGCACTCGCCGTCGGTCAGGGTCAGGGTCTTATACGATGCGCCGTACTTTTCGTAGACGCCAGTGGTCAGTTTGGGCATAAATACATCCTCCTTATCAAATGCTTGTAGGGGCCGCACATATGCGGCCCGCAACTTTGTGGAAAGCACCCGATTGCGGGTAAGTCGCGGGCCGGGCATACCCGGCCCCTACAAGGGGTTACAATCAATTATATCACGAATTCGCTTACAGCACCACGCCGTCCTTAAAAATGGAGATCTCGCGGAAGCCCTTCTTCTCAGCACAGGTCTGCTTGCCGGAGGCAACGTCCAGCACCAGCTGGTACAGGTCGGCACCGGCCTCGTCCAGCGTGCGCTCACCGTCGGCGACAACGCCCGCATTGAAATCGATCCAGGTCTTTTTCTTGGCGGCCAGCTGGCTGTTGGTGGCAATCTTCAGCGTCGGGGCGGGGGCACCAAAGGGCGTGCCGCGGCCCGTGCTGAACAGCACCATATGTGCACCGGCGGCAGTCAGCGCGGTGGCGGAAACCAGGTCGTTGCCGGGGCCGTACAGCATATTCAGGCCCTTGGTCACGACCGGTTCACCGTAGCCAATGACGTCCATGATGGGGGCGGAGCCGCCCTTCTGCACGCAGCCACAGGACTTGTCCTCCAGCGTCGTGATGCCGCCCTGCTTGTTGCCCGGGCTGGGGTTATCATAGACGACCTCGTTGTGGCTGATGAAATACTCCTTGAAGCCGTTGATCATCTTGACAGCCTTCTCAAAGACTTCCTCGTTCTGGCAGCGGTCCATCAGGAAACCCTCGGCACCAAACATTTCAGGCACCTCGGTCAGCACGGTGGAGCCGCCGCGGGCGCACAGCATATCGCTGAAACGGCCAATCGTCGGGTTGGCGGTGATGCCGGACAGGCCGTCCGAGCCGCCGCACTTCATGCCGATGACCAGCTCGCTGGCGGGGATCGCCTCGCGCTGGAACTGTCCGGCGTAGGCGGCCAGCTCCTTCAAAATCTCGCGGCCTGCTACCAGCTCATCCTCGACATCCTGACAGGTCAGGAATTTGACGCGGTCGTGGTCGTAGTCGCCCAGCTCTGCCAGGAACTGCTCGTGGGTCAGGTTCTCGCAGCCCAGGGAGAGTACGAGCACTGCGCCCGCGTTGGGGTGGCGCACCAGAGAGGCCAGCAGCTTGCGGGTCTGGGCGTGGTCATGGCCGGTCTGGGAGCAGCCGAACGGATGGGTAAACGTATACAGGCCGTCGATGCTGCCGGTGACGAGATCCTGGTTATCGCGCACCAGCGTCTTGGCGCAGTCGTTGACGCAGCCGACGGTGGGGATGATCCAGATTTCGTTGCGGATAGCGGCGCGGCCATCCTTGCGGCGGTAGCCCATAAAGGTCTCGGGCACAACCGGGGTCAGCGGATGCACGTTGGGGTGGTAGCTGTACTCGACCTCGCCGGAGAGGTTCGTGTGGATGTTGTGGGTATGCATCCAGGTACCAGGCACGGCGTCCGCCGTGGCATGGCCGATGGGAAAGCCGTACTTGATGACGTTTTCGCCATCTTTGATGGGGGCGATGGCCATCTTGTGGCCCTGGGGGATATCCTCGACGGCGGTGATGGTGGTGTTATCGACCGGGACGGCCGTGCCCTTGGCGATGGGATGCAGGGCGACGACGACGTTATCTTTGGGGTTGATCTTAATGGCGATGGGCATAAGATGTCTCCTTACTCATAATAGAAACTGGGGCCGGAGGGCATTCTCCGGCCCCAGTGGGGTACGTTTTAAGCCTTCCCCCTTGGGGGAAGGTGGCCGTAAGGCCGGATGAGGGGCAGGTGTGCGGGGGCAGACCGTAAACGGTCAATATCGGCGAACGCGCCCCTCATCAGTCACCTTCGGTGACAGCTTCAGTCTACGCGCTAAGAGCCGCCTTCGACGGTTGCGCTTCGACACGCGCCTGCGGGCGCAGTCCCTCGGGGAGAAGCCTTTATGGGCTTACAGGCAGCTCTTGTAAGCGGCCAGCGCGCCATTCTCACGAATAGCGGTCAGGTTCTTGACGGTGGCTTCCTCGAAGCCGGGAACCTTGGTCAGATCCTGGCCCCACATCTTCTCGTTGGTCATGACGGCATGGACAAGCGTCGGAATATCGTCGTTCTTGTGCTCGTTGTAGAACTCAAGGACCCAGCGGTCGTCGGAGACCGTGTACTCGTTGCCCTTGGTACGCTTGCAGACCAGGCCCTTGTCGTTCAGCTCCTGCACATCATTGGTGTAGAAGGCGATGTAAGCGGCAAAGCTCATGGTCAGGCAGGTGGGCAGCTTGCCGTTCTTCTCAACATACTCGAGGAAGGACGGCATATTGCGGGCACGCCACTTGGAGGTGGAGTTCAGGGAAATGCTCATCAGCTCATGGTTGACGAACGGGTTGTTGAAGCGGTCCTCAACAGCGGCGGCGAACTTCTTGCAGTCCTCCTGATCCAGCGGCAGAATGGGGACAACTTCCTCGGACAGCATCTTGTTCATATAGCCCAGAACGGTGGCGTCGTGCATACAGTCGCGCACGATGTCAAAACCGGCCAGGTAAGCGCCCAGGACAAAGCCGGTGTGGGCACCGTTCAGGATGCGGACCTTGCGCTTCTTGTAGGGACTCATGTCGGGGGTCACGAAAACGTGATCCTCAAGACCGGCTTTGCGGAAAGGCAGGATGTCGTTCAGCTTGGTGTCGCCCTCGATGACCCAGACGCCAAAGACCTCGCCGACGTCCAGCAGGGGATCAGCGTAGCCGTGCTTTTCTTCCAGTTCGGCAACTTCCTTCGGGTCACGGATGCGGCCCGGAACGATGCGGTCAACCAGAGAACCGCAGAAGGTGCAGCCCTCGTTGACGTACTTCTTGAAGCCGTCCTCCAGGCCCCACTGCTCAATGTACTGGTTGACGCACTTGAGCAGCTCCTTGCCGTTGTTGTCAATCAGCTCACAGGCCAGCATGATGATACCCTTCTTGCCGGCCTTATAGCGGTGGTACAGCACCTGGGTCAGCTTGCCGGGGAAGCTGGATGCGGGCTCGTCCTCCAGCTTGCAGGCGGGGTCGTAGGCGATGCCGGCCTCCGTGGTGTTGGAAACGATGATTTCCAGGTCGTCGCTGGCGGCGACTTCCATCATCTGGTCGAAGCCTTCCTTCTCATATGGGTTCAGGCAACGGGAGACACTGGAGATAACGCGTTTGTCATCAACCTTCTGGCCGTTTTCACTGCCGCGCAGGTACAGGGTGTACAGGCCCTCCTGCTCGTTGATCATCTTGGAAAGGCCCGGGGCGATGGGCTGGACCAGAACGCACTTGCCGTTCCAATCGGCCTTCTCGTTGGCCAGATCGAACCAATAATCTACAAATGCGCGCAAGAAGTTACCTTCGCCGAACTGCAGCACTTTCTCGGGTGCATTCTTCAGAATGTAGCCGTTGTAGCCGGATTTTGCAAGAACTTCATAATTCAAGGTTTCCATAAACGCTTCTCCTTACTTAATAACAATTCTGGTGCGCGGCAGTGGGGGCCACAGCACGCCTTGTTACCTACATTGTATTTTTTTTGGCCTGGTTCGTCAAGTTTCATTCTGTAATCAGCGCACATATTTTGCGCAATTTTCCGGCCTTTTTGGGGATTCCACATCTTGCACAACAAACCACCGCGTTTTTTGGCTATAATTTCGATTAACGAGCAATTTTCGCAACTTGCTAAAGCATTTTTTATTATGTATAATAGTAGCAGAAGTAGCAGAGTATGTGGTTTTGGGCCGAAAAAGATGCGCAAAGTATGTGCTATCCGGCCCGGTGCCCACTCCCCCGCTATCATCCTTATAATGAATATAATGAAGGAGTGTCTGTACATGAAAGCGTTTATGGATAAGGACTTTTTGCTGGAGACCCCCACCGCGCAGCACCTGTACCATGATTATTCGGCCAAGCTGCCCATCATCGACTATCACTGCCATATTCCCCCGCAGGAAATTTATGAGAACCGCCGTTTTGAGAATATTGCGCAGGTCTGGCTGGGCGGCCATCAGGTCCTGGCCGACGGCAGCGACTACTACTTCGGTGACCACTACAAGTGGCGTGTGATGCGCTCCAACGGTGTGCCCGAGGAGTATATTACCGGTGACAAGCCCGACCGCGAGCGCTTCCAAAAGTTTGCCGAGAGCCTGGAAATGGCCATCGGCAATCCGATGTATACCTGGTGCCACCTCGAACTGAAGAAGTACTTCGGCTATGAGGGCGTGCTGAACGGCGAGACTGCCGAGGAAGTCTGGAACCTCTGCAACGAGAAGCTGCAGAACGACCCGAAATTGACCGTCCGCGGCCTGATCGAGCAGAGCAACGTCGCCATGGTCGGCACCACCGACGACCCCATTGACTCCCTCGAGTGGCACAAGAAGATCAAGGAGGACCCCTCCATCAAGGTCGTCGTCGCTCCTTCCTTCCGCCCCGACAAGGCCCTGAACATCCGCAAGGAGGGCTTCGCCGACTACATCCACAAGATGGAAGAGGTCGTGGGCCGCAAGTTTGCCTGCGCCGACTGCGTTGCCAGCGCCCTGGAAGAGCGCCTGGAATTCTTCGTCGAGATGGGCTGCCGCGCTTCTGACCACGGCCTGGACTATGTCCCCTACGTTGATACCGATGCCGAGAAGGCGACCGCCGCGTTCAAGAAGGCTATGGCCGGCGAGACCCTGACCCAGGAGGAGGGCGACGCCTACACCACCTACCTGCTGCTGAAGCTGGGCGCTGCCTACAAGAAACACAACGTTGCTATGCAGATTCATTACAGCTGCCTGCGCAACGTTAACGACAAGATGTACCGCAAGCTCGGCCCCGACACCGGCTTTGACATGATTGCCGTGACCGATTGCAGCGCCACCGTCAGCAGCCTGCTGAGCGCACTGACCAAGGCCGATGCCTGCCCGAAGGTCATCCTGTACAGCCTGAACCCCGCCGACTTTGATATGCTGGGCACCATCCTGGGCGCGTTCCAGGACGACGAGATCCCCGGCAAGATCCAGTTGGGCTCCGCCTGGTGGTTCTGCGATACTGACGACGGCATGTACCAGCAGATGAAGACCTTGGCCCGCCTGGGCCTGCTGGGCAACTTCATCGGCATGCTGACCGACAGCCGCAGCTTCCTGAGCTACACCCGCCACGAGTTGTTCCGCCGCCTGATGTGCAACCTGATCGGCAACTGGGTCGAGAACGGCCAGTACCCCAACGACGAGAAGGCTTTGAAGAAGATTGTTGAGGGTATCAGCTATTATAATGCCAAGCGGTATTTTAATCTGTGATATTCCTTGACTGAGATAGTGCAATCATAAACAGCACCGCCCCATCTGCTGATACGGCAGATGGGGCGGTGTTTTCTTTTAAAGGCAAGGCAGAGTTGTAGGGGCGGCACATGTGCTGCCCGCGGCTTTCCCGCAAGCAGTCGGAGCCTTACACATGCGGGTCGGGCATGCCCGACCCCTACATGGCAGCACTTAGAGGTCGGTCTCGCTAGTTTCGGAAGTCTCCGGGGAAATCTCCGGCACTTCCGGCATGGTGCGCAGCTGCTCCAGCGTAATGCCGTCCACATATTTGTTGATCAAATCATTCAGCCCGGACCAGAAATCCAGCGTGTGGCATTGGCCGCGGTGGGGGCAATCCACCGAGGAAGCCAGACACGGAATGGCCGTCAGCTCCCCTTCTACGGCGCGCAGAATCTCGCCGGAGGTGATTTCCGCCGCCGAACGGGCCAGGCGGTAGCCGCCCTGGGCACCGCGCACGCTGGATACCAGCCCCGCCTTTGCCAGCGGGGTGACGATCTGCTCCAAATATTTTAAGCTGATGCGCTGCTTGTCGCTGATTTCCTTTAACGGGATCAGATCATTGGGGCGGTTGGCAAGCTCCACCATCAGGCGCAAAGCGTAACGGTCACGGGTCGAGAATTTCATGTTCAGTCTCCCTTTTCCTGAGATTGTACTACTAATCATAGCATAATTATAGGAATTTTGCAAGCGTTCAACCTATCTGCCTGGTAGGATATATGCAAAATGCCGAAATGTGCAATTTTATGCAAAAGGGTGTTGACAGAATGTGTTCACTGGCGTATACTGTGAGCCATGGAAAGCAAATCACCGCTGACCAAACAACGAGAGAAAGGGGTACAAGACTATGAACGCAGCCTATTCCGGCATGATGATGTGCATGTGCATGATGCGTAAGCGTCCTGTGCCAGCTTTCTTGCGCGCAAATTTCAGCGCATAAAGAAAACTTGCAGCGGGATGCCGGAGAAAACCGACATCCCGCTTTTGTTTGGAAAGGAAGTTTGTGACTATGGAAAGAGGTCCCATCTACAAGCAGCCCGGTGTGCGAATGTGACGTTTGAGGGAACAACACATTCACAAAACAACACACCTGACAATAAAAAGGAGATTACTACCATGAAAAAACTGATTTCTGCAACGCTCGCCGCTACCCTGGCCCTGAGCCTGGCCGCCTGCGGCTCCACCGCTTCCACCACCGAGACCGCTTCTTCCGAGGCTGCCTCCACCGAGAGCACCACAGCTTCTTCTGAGGCTGCCGAGTCCACCAGCGACCTGGCTGGCACGACCCTGAAGGTCGCCGCCTCCCCCACGCCCCACGCCGAGATCCTGAATGTGGCCAAGGAGGTTCTGGCGGAGCAGGGCATCGACCTTGAGGTCGTTGAGTTCAGCGATTACGTCCAGCCCAACCTTGTGACCGAGAACGGCGAGGTTGACGCTAACTACTTCCAGCACACCCCCTACCTCGACAGCTTCAACGAGGAGAACGGCACCCACCTCGTCAGCGTCGGCGCTGTCCACTATGAGCCGTTCGGCATCTACCCGGGCAAGAGCAGCGACCTCGCCAACATCGCTGACGGCGCAACGATCGCCGTGCCCAACGACACCACCAACGAGGCCCGCGCCCTGCAGCTGCTGGCTGCTCAGGGTTTGATCACCGTGCGTGACGGCGCCGGTCTGACCGCCACCGTCAACGACATCACCGAGAACCCCCATAACGTGAAGATCGAGGAAATCGAGGCTGCCCAGCTACCCCGCACCGTGCAGGACGTTGACTTTGCCGTCATCAACGGCAACTACGCAATAGAGGCTGGCTTCTCCGTCGGCAAGGATGCTCTTGCCACCGAGGACGCATCCTCTGAGGCTGCCCAGACCTACGCCAACGTTCTGGTCGTGAAGGAAGGCAACGAGAGCGACCCCGCCATCCAGGCCCTGTACGCCGCCCTGACCAGCGACAAGGTCAAGGATTACATCAACAGCACCTATGACGGCGCGGTCGTGCCCATTTTCTAAGGAAAAACATATCCGCGGTAAGGTCGTAGGGGCGAACATTGCTCGCCCCTACAGTGCAAGGCACCAAACAGCAAGAAAAACCTTGCAACCTGTCGTGAAATAGAGTAGAATTAACAGCGAATGGGTTTTACACTCATTCGCTATCTTTGTAAGTGAGGGAGAATACCCATGATCGAACTGCAACACCTGACCAAGCGCTTTGCCACGCAGGGTGGCACGGTCGTCGCGCTGAACGACATCAACCTGACCATCCGGGACGGCGATGTCTACGGCATCATTGGTATGTCGGGCGCCGGAAAATCTACGCTGGTACGCTGCATCAATATGTTGGAACGCCCCGATGAGGGGAGCGTCATCGTCAACGGAAAACAGATGCAGGACCTGAATGCGGCTGACCTGCGCGCCGCCCGCCGCGAAATTACGATGATCTTCCAGCAGTTCAACCTGCTGATGCAGCGGACCTGCCTGCGCAACATTATGTTCCCGATGGAGCTTGCCAAGGTCCCTAAGGAAAAGGCCGAGGCCCGCGCCCGCGAACTGCTGGAGCTGGTCGGCCTGCCTGACAAGGCCGACGCCTACCCTGCCCAGTTGTCCGGCGGCCAGAAACAGCGCATTGCCATTGCCCGCGCCCTGGCGACCGACCCGAAGGTGCTGCTCTGCGACGAAGCGACGAGTGCCCTTGACCCCAACACGACCCACGCCATCCTGCAGCTGATCCAGAAGATCAACCGCGAACTGGGCATCACGGTCGTCATCATCACCCACCAGATGAGCGTGGTTGAGGAAGTCTGCAACCGCGTGGCGATTTTGGACAACGGTACCGTTGTCGAGGAGGGCGGCGTGCAGGCCATCTTCAGCCATCCTACTTCCAAGGCGGCACGCCGCTTGGTCTACCCCGCCGGTGCACCCAAAGCCGAGGCCCTGCCCGGCCAGCGCCTGGTGCGTGTGGCCTTCGGCGGCACCCAGACCACCGACAAGCCGCTGGTGGCAAGTCTTGCCATCGAGTGTGGTGCGCTGGTATCCATCATGGCGGCCGATACCCGCATTGTCAACGGCCAGACGCTGGGCAGCATGCTGTTGGCTCTGCCCGACAACGACAAGGCCGAAGCGGCCATCGAGTACATTAAAAATTATCCCGGCATTACCTATGAGGAGGTGAACGGCTGATGGCAGAGTTTTTTGCAGGCAAGGACTGGCAGACGTTCTTGCAGATTTTGCCCACCATTCCGTTTGAAACGTGGGAAACGATTTGGTCCACGGTCGTGGCCACCCTGCTGGCGCTGGTCATTGGCCTGCCGCTGGGTGTCTGCCTTGTCACCGGCGAGCAGGGGGGCGTGCGTCCCCTGCCCCGTTGGGTCATGGCGCTGCTGAACGGCCTGGTCAACCTGCTGCGCAGCGTGCCGTTCCTGATTCTGATGATCATTGTCATCCCGCTGTCCCGCGCCATCGTGGGCACATCCATCGGTACGGTGGCATCCATTGTGCCGCTGGTCATCGCGTCCTTCCCCTTCGTCTCGCGCCTGGTTGAAACGAGCATGCGCGAGGTCGATGCGGGCGTCATCGAGGCCGCCCAGAGCATGGGTGCGACGCCGCTGCAAATTATCACCAAAGTCATGGTGCCCGAGAGCATGCCCAGCCTGGTTGCCAATGTGACGATTGCGGCTACGACCATCATGGGGTACGGTGCCATGGCCGGTATCATCGGCGGCGGCGGCCTGGGCAAAATTGCCATCAACTACGGCTACTACCGCTTTAACGTGGTGCTGGAGTTCTTCGCCACCGCCCTGCTGGTCGTGCTGGTGCAGATCTTGCAGACCGTTGGCACGAAGCTGGCCATCAAGTGCGATAAGCGCATCCAGAAATAAATTATATGAAATTGCACAGTAGGGGCGGGGCTCTGCTCCGCCCGGGAACGTGGCCTCGGCCGCAAAGTCCCCGGGCGGACTGGAAGCCCGCCCCTACTGCGTTATAGGGAAAAGCAAAGAATTAACATATTTTTCAAATTGGCGTGACAGGCCAGACATAAATGTGGTGTAGTATTTAGACAGAGTCAAGGGGATGCCCCGAGACAACAACTACCACTGACGCCCCGGCCATGCCAGAAGCAATCGCTTCGGCCGCGGCGCAGACAACCAATAAGGCCGCGAAGCCATTTGAATAGATGAAAAGTCCCGCATCGTGTGATGCGGGATTTTTGGTGTACTGAATTACAGCGCGTTTACGTCCTCAATCAGCTGCTCCACGGTTTCATCCTTTGTGGCCCAGCTGGTGCAGATGCGCACGGCGGTGTGGTGCTTGTCAGGCTTGTCCATGTGGGTCATGGCGTAGCGCTCGGTCAGCTTGGCGTACCACTCGTCGGGCAGGGCAAAGAACTGCTGGTTCGTCGGGGAGTCGTGCAAAACCTTACAGCCCTTTGCCTCAAACGCGGCACGGATGTGCAGGGCCTGTTCGTTGGCATGGCGTGCCATCGTGAAGTACAGGCTCGTCTCGCCGCCGTCCTCGCCGTCCAGCAGGGCCAGGAACTGCTCACCCAGCAGACGGCCCTTGGCCAGCATGCCGCCGTGTTGCTTGATGCAGTAGCGGAAATCCAGCTTCAGATCGTCGTTGGTGATGACGACTGCCTCGCCGAACAGCGCACCGCATTTTGTGCCGCCCAGGTAGAACACGTCGCACAGGGCGGCGTAATCCTGCAGGCTCAAATCGTTGGCGGGGCTGGTCAGGCCGTAGGCCATGCGGGCACCATCCACAAACAGGTACAGCCCCAGCTCATAGCAAGCGGCGGAAAGCTCGGTCAGCTCTTCCTTATTATAAAGGGTGCCGACCTCGGTGGGGTTCGAGATATACACCATACCGGGCTGCACCTCGTGCTCGTGGCTGGCGTTGGCGCGGTGTTCCTCGACGGCCTTGCGCACCTGGCGGGCCGTGATCTTGCCGTTTTTGCCGGGCAGAGCCAGGCATTTGTGGCCGGTGGCCTCGACTGCGCCGGTCTCATGCACATGGATGTGCCCGGAATCCGCGCAGAGCACGCCCTGCCAGGGCTTGAGCGCCGCCGCAATCACGGTCAGGTTCGCTTGCGTTGCGCCGACAAAGAAATGCACATCGGCGTCGGGGGCATCGCACAGGCTGCGTATCTGTGCAGCAGCCTTGGCGCAGTATTCATCCTCGCCATAGCCGGGGGTCTGGTCAAAATTGGTTTGCTGCAAAAGGTCCAGCACGGCCGGGGCCGCGCCTTCGCCGTAGTCACATTCAAAACGAAGCATAATCTTAACTCCTTACACGTTAGTATGTACGCTGCTAGTAGGGGCAAACATTGTTCGCCCGCGCAGTGCGGCGGCTGCTGCAAAGTGCCCGGGCCGATGCAAGCAGCGGCCCCTACGCCGCACGGCGGGTGTTGCACTAATTATAACACTGTGATTCCGCGCTTGCAAGTTTCGCTGTACTACGCTATAATAATAGTACTTTGTGAGAGAAAAGAGGAATATTATGGAACCCGAAAAACAGCGGGAAGGCTTCGGCTCACGCCTTGGCTTCATCCTTGTCAGCGCGGGCTGTGCCATCGGCATCGGCAACGTCTGGCGCTTCCCCACCGTCACAGGCCAGTACGGCGGCGGTATCTTTGTCTTCTTCTACCTGATTTTCCTGGTGCTGATGGGCCTGCCGGTTCTGACCATGGAACTGGCCGTCGGCCGCGCCGGGCACGGTGCCGCCCGCAGCGCCTACAAGGCGCTGGAACCACAGGGCAGCAAGTGGCACATCCACGGCTGGTTCTGCATGGTGGGCTGTATACTGCTGATGATGTACTACACCACCGTCTCCGGCTGGATGCTCGATTACTTCTTCCGCTTCCTGACCGGCAATTTTGACGGCCTTACGTCGGAACAAGCGTCCGGCATCTTTGGCGAGATGCTCTCGAGCCCCGTGGAAATGGTGTTCTGGATGGTCATTATCACGGTGGCAGGCTTCATCGTCTGCGGCCGCGGCCTGCAAGGCGGCCTGGAAAAGGTCGGCAAATGGATGATGAGCGCACTGCTCGCTCTCATCCTCGTCTTGGTCGTCCACAGCTTTACCCTGTCCGGTGCGGGCGACGGCCTGGCCTTCTACCTGCTGCCAGACTGGTCCCGCGCCAGTGAGCAGGGCCTGGGCAACGTCATCACGGCAGCGATGAATCAGTCGTTCTTCACCTTGAGCCTGGGCATCGGTGCGATTGAAATTTTCGGCAGTTACATGGACCGCCGCTTTACCCTGCCGGGCGAGGCCGCGCGTATCTGCGTGCTGGACACCTTTGTGGCGGTCTGCGCAGGGCTTATCATCTTCCCGGCCTGTTTCTCCTTCGGCATTTCACCCGACGCAGGCCCGAGCTTGATTTTTATTACCTTGCCCAACGTCTTTACGAACATGGCAGGCGGCCGCCTGTGGGGCACAATGTTCTTCCTGTTCATGACCTTCGCCAGCTTCTCCACGGTCATTGCAGTGTTTGAGAACATCATCGCCTGCGCCTGCGAGGACTTTGGCTGGGACCGCCACAAAGCCTGCATCGTGGGCACGGCGGCGCTGGTGCTGCTGGGTCTGCCCTGTGCGCTGGGCTACAATGTGTGGAGCTTTATCCAGCCCATGGGCGCAGGCAGCACGGTGTTGGATTTCGAGGATTTCCTCGTCAGCAACCTGCTGCTGCCGGGCGGCAGTCTGGTGTATCTTTTGTTCTGTGTCACCAAATGGGGCTGGGGCTTTGACAAGTATGCTGCCGAGTGCAACACCGGCGACGGCCCCAAGATGCCCCGGTGGGTCAAGCCGTATTTCAAGTATGTGCTGCCGGTGCTGATCGCGGTGATTTTGGTGCAAGGGCTCGTCTAAAGGATTGGCGGCAGCCTGCCTGAAGGCAGCTTTCTTTTGGCAGCAAAAGAAAGCTGGCAAAGAAAACTGCCGCTGTTGCGACGCAGCGGACCCGCGCCTCGGGGGCTGCACGCCCCCGAGACCCCCAATAAGGAAGTTGAAAGCCCCGCTGGCTACGCGAACGCAGTATTACTGTTCGCGCTTAACGCCAGCGGGGCTTTCGCCACTTTTGAGTCGGGTGTTCCCCCGAACCCCCGCAGGGGGAAGGGGTTGCCCCCTTGTTAAAGGGGGCTGTCCGCGTTAGCGGACTGGGGGATTCCGACGGGCTTTGCCGTAGCTGCCGTGGACGAGGAGGACTGCCGCCCTCCCTTGCCCCTCTCGTTTTGCCCGTTTGCCGTTTATTACATATGCTCGCCTATCCACCGCTTCATCTCATCCGCAATCGCCTCAAACGCCTTGGCGGTATCAGGATTCTCCGTCTTAAAATCCAGCAGCTGCCACAGCCAGCCTTGCTCATCCACGATGCGCAGGCTCTCGGGATAGCACAGCTCAAATACCAGCGACGCATGGCCCACCGCATTGTCGGCGGGCCATTTTTTCAGGCTGTGCAAAATGCAGTGGTGCTCGTAAAATGCGTCCAGCACAGCGGGCGTTACTGGGCTTTGGCGCAGGGCCTCGGTGCTGACGTTGTAGATTTCCTCCATCGGCGTTTCAACGTTGACGCGCAGAATATCGATTTTATCGGCATCCCGCAAAATCTGGCAGAACATCCGCGTGCGGTCGTCCAACTTTTCCGGCAGGCGGAAGGCACTGTGCCACGCCACCGCCGTGCGCAGCAAGGCGTCCTCGGCGGCATCGTCTATATAGTCGCGGATGTGCCCCTCGTCAAACAGCACGCTTGCACTCAATGCAGCGTGGTTGGTGGACTGGGCGTCGATGAAGGTGTTGTACCGCCGCAGCTGCTCAAAGCGGCCGACATCGTGCAGCATACCGGAAAGCCAGGCCAGATCCGCATCCTCCGGCGGCAGGGTCAGGCTTTTGGCAATGCAGTCACACAGCGCGGCCACGCGGTAGGTGTGGTCGATTTTCAGCTTGACCTTCGGGTCGTCGGCGTTGTAGTGCGCGGCGTAGTCAGCAAAGGCTTTCTGTGCGCGGGCACGGTCGATTTTCATAATGATCACTTCCTTGCCTCTATTGTAGCATATTTGCACCGGGGCGCAAATTGCATTGTTTATAAAATTTCATCAACGACAGACTACATTTTTGTACAAAATCCTTGACAATGTCCGCGAAAACGGCTATTCTTAAAGTAGAAATTTGCGAGGAAGGCGGTGCATACGATGAACGCCAAAGGAGACGCCAACCGCAGTGTACGCATGACCAAACAGCGGCTCTACCAGGCGCTTATTACGCTGTTGCAGCAGAAAAGTCTGCGGGAGATCACGGTCCGGGAACTTACTGAGCTGGCCGGAATCAGCCGCGGGACGTTCTATTTCCACTATGCCGATATCTATGCCCTGATGGATCAGATGGAGGCTGCCCAGCTGGCGCGGCTCAATGACCTGATGGACAGTCTACTGCCCGGCATCTCGCAGGAGGAGGTTCCCCCTGCCCTGGTGGCGCTGTTCACCTACATGACCGAAAACCCCGACCTCTGCACAGCGCTTTACGGCAAAAGCTGGGAGTCGGAGTTTACCCGCAACGCCAAAAAGCTGATTGCCGAGCGCTGCTTGGGCGAGTTCGCGCCGGGCGGCGGCACCGAGGAGCAGAAATATACGCTGGTCTTTGCAGTGAACGGCTGCTTTGGTACCATCGTTGCCTGGCAGGAGGCTGGGTTTGACCTGCCGCCGGCAGAGATCGCCCGCATTACCTGGCAGGCCATACGCGCTGTAAAAGAGCGGATTTGACCCGGGCAATTTCTGCTTGCAAGCCTTGCCTTTTTGGGCGCGGCGGGATATAATAAACTTACAACACACCCCTTGTGGTGCTTTAAGAAGGAGAGATTACCATGGGATTTTTTGATTTTCTGAAAAAGTCTTCTGCACCGGCTACCCCTGCGGAGCCGACGTTCCCCCTGACCCTGGCGGCTGACGCCAAGGGCACCGTTGTAGCGATGGAGAACATCCCCGACGAAGTGTTTGCACAGGGCATCCTGGGCAAGTGCTGCGGCATCGAACCCACCGAGGGCAAGGTCTTTGCCCCGGTCGACGGCGAAATCACCCAAGCCCCGGACAGCGGCCATGCGCTGGGCATTATGGGTGTAGGCGGCGTCGAGGTGCTGATCCATGTCGGCGTTGACACCGTCGAGATGAAGGGCGACGGCTTCAGCCCGAAGGTCAAGGAAGGCGACAAGGTCAAGAAGGGTGACCTGCTGCTGGAAATGGATCTGGACAAGATCGCAGCCGCCGGCCACCCCGCCGTGGTCATCACGGTCGTGACCAACACCGACGACTTCAAGGACGTTGAGGTCGTTGCCTCCGGCGATGTCGAGCCGGGCGCTGATCTCATCAAAGTCAGCAAGTAAATTGCACTACAAAAAACCGGGCACCTGCTGTGGTGCCCAGTTTTTCGTTGCAGGGGAGCGAGGCCTGCATCCGCCCCTGCAATAAGGTTGGCAACAGAAAAATCTTACGCCTTCTCCACCTCATACTCGCTGAACGTCACGCCGCCGCAGCGGTGGCGGAAGCTGCCGCCACGGAGGACGACGCGGCGCTGGATTCAGCCGTGGTGCTGCTGGCGGCATTGGATGCGCAGCCCGCCAGCGAAACGGTCATGGCGGCGGCCATTGCACCGCAGAGGATGCGTGTATTTTGCTTCATAATAAAATCACTCCTGTTGAAATAGGTGGTGTGTTTTTTGAGTACAGCCTTAGTATAGCCGCTGCAAATGGCAGAACCTTGTTGAACAGGTGTGAAATTGTGGGAGAAACTGTGTGTGAATTATTAAACCGCCGCGCTTGACAAACGCCCGCCGTCGTGTATAATGGAAACTGGACATAAAAACAGGGGCGCTGAGGGGCATCCTCGGCTGAGATCGAAACAAACCGCAGTTTCGGGTCGCCTTGAACCTGATCCGGGTAATGCCGGCGTAGGAAGTTTGACCCACCAGTCATAACGCTTTTGCGCCTGCAATGTATGTTGTGGGCGCTTTCTTGTTTTTATGTTACATTTTTTTGAGGAGTGGAATCCATGTCCAAAACCTATTCCAAGACCCGCACTCTCGTTGAGTGCGCCCTGATGATCGCCCTGGGCACTGTGTTGGCGAACATCAAAATTTTCGAGATGCCCAACGGCGGCTCCATTACGCTGCTGAGTATGCTGCCCTTTATCCTGATTTCCTTCCGCCACGGCGTGAAATGGGGCCTGTTCACCGGCTTCGTCAACAGCCTTTTGCAGATGCTGCTGGGCTTCTACGCACCCCCGGCCCCCGGCCTGCTGCCGCTGGTGGGTATGATTTTGCTGGACTACGTGCTGGCCTTTACCCTGCTGGGCCTGGCCTGCGTCATTGCCAAGCCGTTTAAGAACCGCCTGGTTGGTGTGGCTGTCGGCACGGCGGCGGTGTGCGGCATCCGCTTCCTGTGCAGCTTCCTGTCCGGCGTGCTGATTTGGGGCAACCTGAGCGACGGCCTGCCCGCCTGGACGTACAGCCTGACCTACAACGGCAGCTATATGCTGCCCGAGACCATCCTGACTACGATTGCTGCGGTGCTGATCTACAAGGCAGCCCCCCAGCTGTTCGCAGAGCAGGAAAAGTAAGATACGATAAAAAATTCCCGGCACGCAAAATCCTGCGTACCGGGAATTTTTTATACCTGTTTACGGTATCAATAACTCATGATGTCCTTCACGACGCCGGACATGGAGAAGAGCTTGGCGGAAATGTGGTCAAGGTAGACAATGCCGAGCTTGTGGCCGGTCTCCTCGTTGTACAGGTCTGCCAGCTGGGGCATGGTCTGGAAGGCCGCGGCCTGCGCCTCGGGGCTGTTGTCAAAGTTTGCGGTGCCCTGAATGCGCATCCACTCGCCGCGGTCATTGGCGGCGCAGATTTCCAGGTTCGTGTTGTCCAGCAGCTGCTTGTAGGCGGCCTTGTGCTTGCCCAGGCCGATGCACAGGTGGTCGTTGTACCACATGGCAAAGCCGATGGGCCGCACGCGGGGCAGATACCCCTCGACGGTGGCAAGGTAGAATGTAGGATTCTCTTTCAGGAATTCCATGATCTCTTCATTCGGTTTCATGCTGATCCCTCCCGCAGTTTTACAGTGCAGCCAGCGCGTTTTTGATGCGCGCAGCGGCTTCCTTAGTGCGCTCGGCATCGCCGAACGCCGTTAAACGGAAATAGTCCTTGCCGCAGGGGCCGAAGCCCTCGCCGGGGGTGCCCACCACGTGGGCGTTTTCCAGCAGCCAGTCAAAGAACTCCCAGCTGCCCATATTGTTGGGGCAGCGCAGCCAGATGTAGGGGCTGTTCTTGCCGCCGCAGTACCAGATGCCTGCCTCGTCCAGCGCAGCCGCAATGACGGCGGCGTTGGCGCGGTAGTAGTCGAGGTTCTGCTGGATCTCCTTCATGCCTTCCTCGGTAAAGACGGCCTCGGCACCACGCTGTACGACGTAGGCAACGCCGTTGAACTTGGTGGTCTGGCGGCGCAGCCACATCTTGTTCAGCTTGCCGTCGGCCAGCGCCTTGGGCACGACCGTGTAGCCGCAGCGCGTGCCGGTGAAGCCTGCAATCTTGGAGAAGCTGCAGACCTCAATGGCAACCTCCTTGGCACCTTCGACCTCGTAGATACTGCGGGCGAGGCCCTGCTCGGAGACAAAGCACTCGTAGGCGGCATCAAACAGGATGACCGCGTCGTTAGTCTTGGCCCAGGCGACCCAGGCTTTCAGCTGTTCGACGGAGTAGGTTGCGCCGGTGGGGTTGTTGGGGCTGCAAATGTAGACGATATCCGCATGGGGCGCTTCGTCGGGCATCGGCAGGAAGTTGTTCTCCGCTGTGGCGGGCAGGTACAAAATCTTGCGGCCGGCCATGACGTTGTCGTCCACGTAGACCGGGTAGACCGGGTCGGGAACGAGAATCGTGTTGTCTTGGCTGAACAGATCCAGCAGGTTGCCCAGATCGCTTTTGGCACCGTCAGAAATGAAAATCTCCGCCATATCCAGCGCAACGCCGTGACCGGTGTAATAGTTCTGGATGGCGCTGCGCAGGAACTCATAGCCCTGCTCGCTGGGGATATAGCCGTGGAAGGTGCCCTTGTGGCCCTGCTCCTCGACGGCTTTGTGCATGGCCTCGGTCACGGATGCCGCCAGCGGTAGGGTGACGTCGCCGATGCCCAGACGGATGATGTCGGCGTCCGGGTTTGCCTTCTGATAGTCGGTCACCTTGTGGGCGATGGTGCTGAAGAGATAGCTCTCGTTCAGTTCTGCGTAATGCGGATTCAGCTGCATGATAGTCCCCCTCTTATCTATGGCAACACCGCACAATTCCCGCCTGACGGCTTAAGCACCGCTCCGGCGGCTGCGGCACGACATCTGCGTTGCCAAAATGCTCGATAAGACATCCAGTATTATCTGCGCTTTTGGCTTAGCAGCTGCCGCACCTCGCTCGCCGTATCGGCACTTAGAATTATGCGGTATTGCCTTATACCTTTATATAATTTAACTTTACCACAATTCGGGCGAGTGTGCAATAGGGTTTTTACGCGGTGCGGTAGGGGCCGGGCATGCCCGGCCCTTGCGTGTGGGGCAGACGAGCGTCTATGGAAAGGCGGCGGGCCGCACATGTGCGGCCCCTACATGGCGGCCTGCCGGGTTACTTGTTCTCATTATCGTAAAGCGTTTTGCACTTCTCGTCAATTTCCTTCGCGGGCAGGGCTACCGCCATGGCAATCGCGGCGTTGCGGCATTCCTCTGGGGTAAAGCCCATGTCCGCCAGGGGAAAATGCTGTAAAATTGTCTCGACCAGGTCGTCGTAATACCGGGCGTAGAGCACGCCGCGGTCAGTGATATAGATTTTGCCGTACCGCCGCCGCACAATGACCCCCTGCTTCATCAGGCTGGTCAGGATGCTGGTAACACTGGGCTTGGTCACGCCCATGGCCTGCGCCAGTGCCAGAGGCGAGACGTCGGTGTTCTGCTTGGCCAACCGGTGGATGGCCAGCAGATACCGCAGGTTGGAATCGGTCAGGGTCATGGCATCTCTCTCCTTTACGCCAAAAAGGGGCGCAGGCCACGAACGGACCCGCGCCCCTTTTCAGGCACTATTGTGTTTAGTTGCTGTGGCAGGCACCGCCGCAGGTTTTGCAGTTCCCTGTGCATCCGCCGTGACCGCCGCATCCGCCGCCCCCGCAGGAGCCATCGCAGCAGCCAAGGCCGCCGGTCTTGTGTTCATGATACAGAAGCCAGCCGGTACCGCCGAAGACGATGATCGAGACGATGATCGTGGACAGGTTAAAGTTGGTGGCCAGAAATTCCATCATAAGAAATCGCTCCTTTCCGGAAGCATTATACACTCAAAATTACTTGGAGGCAACAGCCTTCTTGGAATCGAACTGAACCTCGTTGACACCCTCGTACTTGTTGGGGCGGAACAGCAGGTAGATCGTCATGGCAATGATGGCGACTGCCACGATGGTGAAGAAGTTGAAGCTGACCTCACCGGTGATCAGGCCGCCGATCTGGTAGACGACCAGAGAAGCGCAGTAGGCAAACAGGCACATATAGCCGATGGCGATGGCAGTCCACTTGCCGTTGTTCATCTCGCGCTTGATGGCGCCCATAGCGGCGAAGCAGGGAGCGCACAGCAGGTTGAAGATCATGAAGCTGTAAGCGGAGAGGGCGGTGAAGCTGGCAGCAACCTCGGGCCAGATCTCGTCGCCGTTGTCAGACAGCTCGTCAGCATAGTGATACAGAACACCGAAGGTACCGACAACATTCTCCTTGGCAATCAGGCCGGAGATGGACGCGACGGTTGCACGCCAGTTGCCGAAGCCCTGCGGGATGAAGATCCAGGAAATTGCGCTTGCAACGATAGCCAGGATGGAGTTGTCCTGATCCTCGACCATCGTGAACGCGCCGTTCTCGAAGCCGAAGCCCTGCAGGAACCACAGGATGATGGTGGCAGCCAGAATGACGGTGCCGGCACGCTTGATGAAGGACCAGCCGCGCTCCCAAGTAGCGCGCAGGACGTTGCCCCATGCGGGCACATGGTAAGCGGGCAGCTCCATAACGAACGGAGCAGGATCACCGGCGAACAACTTCGTCTTTTTCAGGATGATGCCGGAGATGATGATGGCTGCAAAGCCGATGAAGTAAGCAGAGGTGGCGACCCAGCTGTTGCCGCCGAACAGAGCACCTGCGATCAGGCCGATGATGGGCATCTTGGCACCGCAGGGAATGAAGCAGGTGGTCATGATCGTCATACGGCGGTCACGCTCGTTCTCGATGGTACGGGAAGCCATAACACCGGGAACGCCGCAGCCGGTACCAACCAGAATGGGGATGAAGCTCTTGCCGGACAGACCGAAGCGGCGGAAGATACGGTCCATGATGAAGGCGACACGGGCCATGTAGCCGACATCCTCGAGGATGGACAGCAGGAAGAACAGAACGAGCATCTGGGGAACGAAGCCCAGAACCGCGCCGACACCGGCGACGATGCCGTCCATGATCAGGCCGTACAGCCAGCCAGCCACGCCGATGCTCTCCAGCAGGCCGCCCAGGGCGTTCGGGACGATCTCACCGAACAGAACATCGTTCGTCCAGTCGGTGGCAAAGGTGCCGATGCCGATGCCGCCGTCCGCAACGGAGGTGCCCATCGCGATGGCGTACATCAGCCACATGATGAGCGCGAAGATCGGCAGAGCCAGGATACGGTTCGTGACGATCTGGTCGATCTTATCGGAGGCGGTCAGGTTCTCGGTGCGGGGCTTCTTCTTGACGGCCTTGTCAACGACGCCGTTGATGTAAGCGTAGCGCTGGTTGGTGATGATGCTCTCGGCGTCATCGTCCATTTCCTTCTCGCAGTCGGTGATGTGTGCGTCGAGGTGGTCGAGCAGCTCTTTATTCAGGTTCAGCTCGGCCTGAACCTTGTCGTCACGCTCGAACAGCTTGACGGCGTACCAACGCAGGAAGCGGTCATCGACCTTGCCCTGGATGGACTCCTCAATGTGGGCGATGGCGTGCTCAACACTGCCGGTAAAGACGTGAGGCAGCTCACCGGCCTTGCCCTTCTTGGCGGCGGCGACGGCCATCTCAGCGGCCTTCTCGCTGCCCTCGTTCTTCAGGGCGGAGATCTCGACGGCCTCGCAGCCCAGCTCCTTGGACAGCTTGTTCAGGTCGATCTTGTCGCCGTTCTTGCGGACCAGGTCGATCATGTTGACTGCCATGACAACGGGGATGCCCAGCTCGATCAGCTGGGTGGTCAGATAGAGGTTACGCTCGATGTTGGTGCCATCGATGATATTCAGGATGGCGTCGGGCTTCTCGTTGACCAGGTAGCCGCGGGCGACGACCTCTTCCAGCGTGTAGGGAGACAGAGAGTAGATACCGGGCAGGTCTTGGATCACGACGTCGTCGTGGCCCTTCAGCTTGCCTTCCTTCTTCTCAACGGTAACGCCGGGCCAGTTGCCGACATACTGGTTAGAACCGGTCAGGCTGTTGAACAGGGTGGTTTTGCCGCAGTTCGGGTTGCCTGCCAGAGCAATTTTAATTGCCATTGATTATACCCCTTTCTGAAATTTACTCAACCTCGATCATTTCAGCATCAGCCTTGCGGACGCTGAGCTCGTAGTTACGGACGGTCAGTTCCATCGGGTCGCCCAGGGGGGCTACCTTGCGGACGTAGACCTTGGTGCCCTTGGTCAGGCCCATGTCCATGATGCGGCGCTTGACAGGGCCTTCGCCATGCAGCTTGGCAACGGTGACGGTCTCGCCGACCTGTGCATCTTTCAGAGTCTTCATACTTTGTTCCTCCTCTTAAGGTACAATAAATCAAACAGCCTGTGGCTGAGATTTCCTTTTTATCAGCCGACAATAATACGCATGGCCAGCGTCTTGTCCAGCGCAATGCGGGCTTCCTTGACCTGGATGATGAGGTTGCCACTGATCTCGTTGACAACGGTAACGGTCTCGCCCACAACAAAACCCAACTCGGCCAGATGCTGGCGGACTTCGTCCTTGCCGGTGATTTTCTGGATGGTAACGGTATCGCCTGCTTTAGACATCGTCAAAGGCATTCCATACACTCCCCTTTTTTGCAAGTCTGCAACACATTAGCCTATGCTAACATATTGGATGAAAGCACGCGGTTAGAACGTTCTAACCGCTTACGTCGGTAGTTTACCACCACTAACTCCCGGTGTCAAGATGTGAGTTAGGCACGGCGAACACTTTTGGAAGATTGCACAGTTATCAGTAACTAACCTTTGCAAAATTTGAATAAATCGTAAATGCTTGGCGGCGGGTGTTGCCGTGTACATCATTTATAGAGTCGTAGGGGCCGGGCATGCCCGACCCGCAGCGTTTACGGCGGCAGTCCCATTATCCAACGGATTTGCAAGGGAAGGGTCTTGACCGCTTGACGGCGCACAACGGGCGCCGTCAGCCAGCAAAGCTGGCTCCCTACAATACAAAACAGGGCAAGGTACTCCCCTGCCCTGTGCGTATTTATTGCGCCTTCTTCTGTTTCCTTGTCTCCACCAGATGCCGTATCGCCAGCACGGGATGGTGGAACAGCATCCGGGGGCCGCTCCAGCGCATGACCTGGCGGATCTGCTCCCGCATTTCGGGCTTGTAGCAATGGGTCTTGCAGACGCTGCAAAACGTCTTGGTCGCCATGTGCGGGCAGTGGTCCACCCGCGCATCGGCGTAGTCCCGCAGGGCCGCGCAGTCGGGGCAGAGCTGGCCTTTCGGCGTGCCGTGGTTGCCGCGGCAGTACAGCTCGATCATCAGGCCGACCGTTTCTTTCTCCTGCCGGCGCTTTTTCTCCGGGGTGCCGGGAACACCGCCCCCTACAACGTTCTTGTCGGCCATCAGCTCATTCTCCCATTCTCGACCGAATAGGTCGTGTCGGCAATGCGCATCGTCGATGCCCGGTGGGATACCAGCACGACGGTCTTGTTTGCGCGTTCCTCGGCCAGGCTGTGCAGGATGACCGCCTCGTTCAGGCTGTCGAGATTGCTTGTCGGTTCGTCCAGCAGAATGAACGGTGCGTCATGCAAAAATGCCCGCGCCACGCCAAGGCGCTGCCGCTCACCGCCCGAGAGGGTATCGCCCAGCTCACCGACGGGAGTGTCGTAGCCCTGGGGCAGCGTCATGATAAAGTCGTGGATGGACGCCTTTTTGCAGGCCTCCACGACCTGCTCATGGGTCGCGTCCCGGTTAGCAATTTTGACATTTTCCTCAATACTGTCATGGAACAGCACGGTATCCTGCTCGACAAAGCTCTCCGCTGCGCGCAGCGACGCCGTGTTGATCCCCTTGATGTTCTCGCCGGAAATCTCCACCCTGCCCAAATCGGTATCCCAGAACCGCATGAGCAGTTTGAGCAACGTGGATTTGCCGCTGCCGCTGCGGCCGGTGATGCCCACGACCTGGTTCTGCGGGATGTGCAGCGTGACTTCCTTTAAGATCTCGCTGTCGCCGTAGCCGAAGATCACGCGGCGGGCGTCGGCACCACTAAACACAATGTCCTTGCCGCCGACGACTTCTTTCACGGCAGGCTGCTCATCAAGGATGTCCAACACGCGGTTGCCTGCGGCAAAGGTGTTTTGCAGCCCGGTACCGAGGTTTGCCAGCGCGATGACTGGGCCAAAGCTGCTCATGAGCGCCACGGTGCAGACCAGCGCACCGTCAAAACCGATGGTCCCCGACGCGCACAGGAACCCCGCCAGCGCCAGCATACCGCCGTCCAGCAGCAGGATGATGGCCCCGGTCACGGCTTGTGCCGTGCCGCCAGCCTCTTTCAGGCGGCGCTCCTGCCCGGCCAGCGCGTCGGTGCGCTGGTTGATCTGCGCTAAGCGGTGCGCACCGTCGTTGTATTGCAGGCTCTCCCGCACGCCGCGCAAGCTGTCCAGCACAAAACCGTTCAGAGCGCCGAACTCCGCACGAAAATTCTCGCCAGACTTGCGCGAACCCTTGGCGGCGGCCACCGGGACACCGATGCCGATCATGGCGTAGGCCAGGGCGGCGTAGAGTCCCAGCAGCGGCGCATAACTTCCCATAAAGCACGCCATAACGATGCTTACGATGACCGCAATGCAGATGGGCGAGATCGTGTGGGCGTAGAAAACTTCCAGCAGTTCAATGTCGGCGGTCAGCACGGCAATCAGGTCGCCCTTGTCGCGGCCTTCCAGCTTCGCGGGGGCCAGCTGGCGCAGCACGCCAAAGACCTTGTCGCGGATGAGGGCCAGCAGCTTGAAGGCAATAAAATGGTTGCAGCCCTGCTCGGCGTAGTGCAGCACGCCGCGGGCTACGGCCAAAATCGGCAGCAAAATACATACGGTGCCAAGGGCAATAGGCGCGGCGGCCAACAGCGTGTCCAGCAGCGCATAGACGCCCAGAACCGGGATAAAGATAGCGCAAAGAAAGCCCGTCACACCAAGCAGAACGGCGCATACCATGACCGGGGCCAGCGGCTTGACCAGCCCCACAAGGCGGCACATGACGTTGAAATTGCCGCGCGTGCGTTTGTTTTCCATCACTGCGCCCCCTTTCCGTAGTTTTCCAGTGCCTGCTGGCGGTTCCACAGGTCGGCGTACAGCCCGCCATGGGCCAGCAGTGCTTCGTGTGTGCCCTGTCCTGCCGAGTGCCCATGATCCAGCACGTAAATATTGTCCGCTTTCGTGACGTTGGCCAGGCGATGGGAAATCAAAATGACCGTCTTGCGCCCGGCCAGACGATGGATGCCCGCCATGATATCGTTCTCGCTCTCTACGTCAATATTAGACGTGGCTTCGTCAAAGATATAGATGGGGCTGTCATGCAGCAGGGCGCGGGCCAGCGCCAGACGCTGCCGCTGGCCGCCGGACAGGTTGCTGCCGCCTTCGGCCAGCTGAGTGTTCAGGCCGTCCTCGCTGCGCAGGAAATCTGCGAGGTTGACCTGTTCCAACGCGCCCCACAGTGCGCCGTCGTCGGCGTCGGGTGCGGCCATCCGCAGGTTGTCTGCCACCGTACCCTTGAACAGGTGGCTGCCCAGGCTGACGAGGGTCACGCTTTTCAAAAGGTTTGCTTCGTTGACGGCAGAAAGCTCCTGCCCGCCGATGGTTACGCTGCCGGTGTAGCCAGCTGCGCGGCCGGTCAGTACAGCAGCAATCGTCGATTTGCCGCAGCCGCTCTCGCCCACCAGCGCCGTAAAGCTGCCCTGGGGAAAGTCGAGATTCAAGCCGTACAGCGTCTCTTTTTCGGCAGTGTAGCCAAAGTGCAGGTCACGGCAGGCAATGGCGCAGCCCGTGCCGATCTCGGCGGTCCTGGCATCGCCCTCGGGCAGATCCAGCAGCTTAAAAATTTTATCGCTGGCGGCCATGCCGTTCATGGCGACGTGGAAATACGACCCCAGCGCGCGCATGGGCAGGAAGAAATCCGCTGACAACAGCAAAATGCAGAGCGCGCCCTGCAAACCCACGCGGCCCGCGGCAAACTCTTTAGCCGCCACGGCAATGCCCAGCGCCGCGCCGCCGTAGGCGATGACGTCCATAACGATGATGGAGTTCAGCTGCATCGTCAGGACTTTCATCGTCACCTTGCGGAAATGCTCGGCCTCGCGGTTCATGGCCGCGTGGCGGGCTTCGTCTGCCTGGTAGATTTTGAGTGTGGTCAACCCTTGAAGGTTTTCCAGAAAGCTGTCACCCAGCGCGGCGTACTGGCCCCAGTATTTGCCCAGAAGTTTTTTGGCGAATTTCTGCACAGCTACGATGGAAACCGGAATCAGCGGCACGCAGATCATCAAAATGACCGCTGCCCGCAGGCTGACCGGGGCCAGCGCGATAAACAGTGTGAGGGGCGCGAGCATGGCGTAGAAAAACTGCGGAAGGTACGCGCCGAAGTAGGTCTCGAGCTGTTCGACGCCCTCGCCCGCCAGCTGCAGGACCTCGGCGGTGGGCACGGCCTGGGTGTAGCTGCCGCCCAGGCGCAGCAGTTTTTCATAGATGGCGGCGCGCAGCGTCTTTTTCACGGTGCAGCTGGCGTTGTAGCTGGCCGAAGCCGCGCCTCGGGTGCAGAAGAACCGCACGACGAGCGCTCCCAGCAGCACAAGCAGCGCGGCGGACAGACTGCCCTGGCCGTACACAAGCCCCGCCAAAAACGCAGACACGGCAAAGATCATGGCAATATTGGCCAACAGCGCCACCCATTGCAGCGCCACATTCCGTGCGATATACCGTTTGGAATCGCCCATCATGGCGATCAGGCGTTTGTTTATCATCATAGTTTGTGGTTCCTTTTAGTAGAGTTGTAGGGGGACAGACATATCCGGCCCGCGCATCTGCCGCAACCCGAAACGCTGTGGGCCGCCGCAAGGTTGAGAACCGGGCAGGCCCGGCCCCTACGGACAGGACATACCCAATGTGTTTACTCTTTCTCCGTCGTGCGTAGGGGCAGATAACCGGCATCGCGGATGGCCTGACGGATGGCGTCTTCGTCGGCGTCGGCCTTGGTCCAGACCGTCACCTTCTGGGCACTCAGGTCTGCCTCGGCCAGGGTGTCCGGCAGGATGTTCAGGGCGTTCTCCACATGGCGCTGGCAGTTCTGGCAGGTCATGCCGTCCACACCCATGACCAGACGGTGCAGGTAATGGCTTTTGTTGGTGTCGGCGGCCTTGACCTTCCTGGCGGGGGCGTCATGCTCACCGCAGCAGCCGCCGCCATGGTTCAGGTGATGTACATAGTTGTAGATGCCGTAGACAACAGCCACGACCAGGATCAGAACAATAATAACGTTTGCCATACGATAGCCTCCGGGTTAGTGTTTTCTAATCAAACTTAGGATATACTAACTTTGCGAGATTGTCAAGTAGGAACTTTTTGGATGCTGCAAGCAAAGGCTTCCCCCCTTGGGGAAAGCTGCCCGCGAAGCGGGCTGATGAGGGGCGGCCTTGCCAGACCTCTCTTTGAAGCAAGATATTGCGGGTAAGGCGAGGGCCAGACATACCCGGCCCCTACCTAGGCGGCGTTATTGCCTATGAACGGGTTGCTATGGCAAATGCGCCCCTCATCCGGCCTTCGGCCACCTTCTCCCAGGGGAGAAAGCTTTACATAAAAAAGAAGAGGGGCATTGCTGCCCCCCCCAGGTATGATGGATATGGAGAATATCACGCGTTGGCAAGGGCGGTGCCCAGGGCTGCGCAGGCAGTCTCGGCGTCGCCGTCGGGGGCACCGTTGGCCATGACAGGCTCAACGACCATGCGGGCACCGGCAGCCTCGGCATCCTCGGCCCAGGTGCGGATCCACTCGCCGTCGCCCCAGCCGTAGGAGCCGAACAGGCCGACAGGCTTGCCACTCAGGGAACTGCGCAGATCCTGATACATCGGCTCAAACTCGCTCTCTTCCAGCTGCTCAGCGCCCATGGCGGGGCAGCCCAGCGCAAAGCCGGTGTAGTCGCCGGCGGAGGCAGCATTGAACTCAGATGCGGTGAACTTGTCAACAGCTGCGCCGGCAGCGGTTGCTGCATTAGCGACCAAATCAGCCATGGCCTCGGTGTTGCCGGTGCCGCTCCAATAGATAACTGCGATCTTGCTCATAGTAAACTACTCCTTTGTACATTCTTTATGGTGCATCGTCAGGCGGCCACAGTCAGCCGCCGGATCGGGGTGCCGTTGTAATAGCAGCGGGCGTAGATGCGCTCGCATTTTTTGTAGCGGTCAAACTCTGCCTGGGCGGCGGTGGGGTCGGTGTAGACCTTCCAGTAGCCGCAGGCAGTAAAGTTTTTACCGCGATTCTCGATAAAACCGATGACATCCGCCAGCGGGTAGCCTAAGAAAACGCCGATCTCGTGCGGGAATTCCCCCTCGCAGCACAGCCGGTCGGCCAGCTGATTCAGCAGGGCGTCCGCAGTGCCGAGGGCGTACCCCTCCCCTGCCAGAAAGTCCAGCGTGCGGGGGTCTGCCAGCAGTCTTGCCACTCGCGCGGGGCGGTAAACATAGACCAGCACGGCCCCGGTACGCGGACACTGCTTGAGCACCCGCACCGTGACGCCGCGGGGCGCGAGCGCTGCGTGCCAAGCGGCGGCCATGTCGGCGGCGTCCTGCCCGGGCGCGGGCTGGTAGCGGAAGAGGCTGGCGGGTTTGAGCCCGGCCAGCGTGGGGGCACACAAGGTTGCCAAATCGCAGGCGAAGCTGCGCGGGCTGGGGGTAACGCGGGTACGTTCTGCCATGAGACGGCTCCTTATCCTCTGCAATAGTTAGCATACGCTAACCAAAGCCCCCATAAAACCGCACAGCACGGGGAGAGAACCGCACTGTGCGGGCTATGGTTCCTAAAGGGAAACTCACTACGGTTAGCTTTAACTAACGCTAACAATATAGCATGATATCCCACAGTTGTCAAGCGTTTTTTGCAAGGTTTTCCAGGTGCGTATTATGTAAACCCATTCAGCACCACCTTCAGTTCGGCCCAGATATCCTCCTGCTTGACGCTGTAATCCAGGCCGTCCGTGTGTGGGCGGCAATAAACCTGATACAAAATGCCATCCTGCGCAAAATAGGCGCTGGACTGCACATAGGGCATCGAGTTCGGGTTGCTGGTGCAGTGCGGAATCAGCGCAGTGTTGCCGTTTGCCATTGGGTAGCTTTCGCATTCCCAGGTCAGCCCGGCGCTCTTTTGGCGGTAGAGCTGGGCCACGGTCTCCGGCGCGGCGTCGCCCAGATAGACGACAGCCATCATTTCCACATCGTAGATGCCATGGCGCGCGCCGGTGCGCAGGTAGAGCTTGTCCGGCGTTTCACCGTGCCCAACGGGGATAAGCCCGGCCGGGTATTCCTGCGCTTTCGGCGTGTAGGGGCGGCCGTCGTATTCTTCGGGTATCTCGATCATGCCCGACGGATACAGCGAGACGGCGGCAAAATTGTTGGCTTCGGTATCCAGCAGCGCGTTCTGTGCCAGCGGCAAGTCGGCCGCAGCGGTCAGTTCGCCCCAACTGTCGTAGCCGCGCACTGCGCGGGAATAGCGGTTCATCTCGTCCTCATCAGGAAGGTGCAAAAATCCGTTGATGCCGCAGCTCATCGGCAACCAGCCGTCGGCGGAAACCTCGCCGTTGTGGTTTGCCGTCAGCCCCGCCAGTAAGTCACTATCCAGCGTAAAATACTGCCGCTCATACGTTATGGCATACCCGGTGTTCGCCTCGGGCGCGAAGGAGGGGCGCGGGTTCTCCCGCAGGTTCGTAAATTCTGCTGTGCCCGCCAGTACCCCGGCTGCAATCAACAGCGGCGCAGCCAGGCAGAGGGCGATACGCCGCCAGGGCCATGCCGGGCGGGCGTTGGGCAGAGCCTCGGCCACGGCGGGCCAGAGATCGACCTCGGCCGGGTGCAGGCCGTCAGTCAGCTTCGTGCGCAAAAATTCTTCATCGCGGTCATTCGTCATGGTGCTCCCCCTCTCTCAATCGTGAGGCCAGCTGTTTTTTGGCCCGGTGATAGCGTGTGCGCAGGTAGGCGGCGGGCCGCCCGTGGATGCGTGCCAGCGCGGCATAGTCCAGGCCGTCCAGCACGCGCTCCAACACCAGCGCCCGGTCGAGCGGCGGCAGAGCGGCCAGCGCGGTACGCAGTTCGTCGCTGATGCCTGGGTCCTGTTCCCGCGGTTCCGGCGTTGGGTAGTTGGCCGCGCGGCGGGCTGCCCGCAGCATATCCAGCGCGGTGCGGTAGGCGATGCGGTAGAGCCACGCGCATTCGTTGTCGGTGCCGTCGCCCCGCAGGGTGCGGCGCTGCTGCCATGCCTTGATGAAGGTTCTCTGCACGGCGTCCTGGGCATCGGCTTCACACCCCAGCAGGCCGGTACAGTAGCGCAGCAGGGCGGCAGTGTGGGTATGTACGAGTTTTTCCAGGTCCTGTTCAGTCTGCATAGGCTCGACCTCCTTTCACCCTTATAACGCCGATGGAGGCGGAAATATATCAAAAAAGAGCCCCGAAGGGCTCGAAAATTTTGGCGCTTTGGCTTCTCCCGAGGGAGAAGCTGTCCGCGAAGCGGACTGATGAGGGGTGCGTTTCCTTATGGGGCGGCAAGGCAAAGCCGCCCCTCATCCGGCCTTCGGCCACCTTCCCCCAAGGGGGAAGGCTTCCCGCACTTTCTTGTAAACCCAATCCCCTGCCAGCGGCAAAGCCAGGCCAACCACAGTATACGCCAGCCACCAAAGGCCGCCGGTGAAATAGGTGGGGAACGCGGCCAGCAGGTACGGCTCGCCGCCGGTGGCCAGCAGCCCAAGCCAGGTCACGAGTTTGAAGCTCAAGAAATGCAAAATGACAATGGGCATTGTGGCGCGGCCCAGGTAGGCCAGCACGGCGCTGAATTTCGGCCATGCCGCCGCCAGACACGCGGCCTGCCGCACCAGCACCCAGCCCGCCAGACTGGCGGCCAGCAGGAAAATCGGCCCGGGGTAGCCGTTGCCCGCCAGGCCAACGGAGCCAAACTGCCCCAGCACGGCCAGCAGCACAAACGCGGCAGCAGCCAGCCCGGCGCGGTGCAGCGGTTTGACGTCGCTGCGGGCGGTGCAGCGCAGCACGGTCCCCAGGTAGAACAGGCTGTAACAGCTGGCCGCAATGCCAAGCCCCCAGACGTTCCACCCAGCCAGACCACAGCGCCAGCCCACCCAGAGCAGCACGCCGGAGACAAGCCCCTGGGCAATCAGTGTATCACCGCCGCGCAGCAGCTTCTGCAGCAAAAATTCCACGACAGCGTACAAAATAGAAATCTGGAACAGCGCCTGGATGAACCACAGCGCCCCGCCCAGCTGGGTGCCGCCGTCAAACACGCACCAGTGCGCCGTGCGGCCGATGATGTCTTTCAGCGTTGTGGGCGTGGTGACGATATTGCCGGGCAGCGCCAGAATGCGCTCATCCCCGGTTAAAATATTCAGGCGCAGGAACAGGTTGTTCAGCACCGTGAACGCCGTGTTGGCCAGCACAAAGGGCAGCCAGAGCGTGACCACCTTGCGCTTGGCAAAATGTACCAGCCCGCCCCGCAGGCTGAAAAGCCACCCGCTGAGCATAAAAAACAGTGCCATGTGGAAAAGATAGATAAAACCGGTGCCGGGAAAGCCCGAGTGCCCCAGCACCATAAGCACGATGCCGATGCCGCGCATACTATCTAATACAGGGTCGCGCTGCTTTGCCATAAGTACCAACCTCGCTTTTACAAAAATACCGCCCACGGTTGGGCGGCAAGGGTCACTGCGCGTTTTTAGCGCGGCATTTGGGGCAGATATACCGGATCGTCAGCGTGTAACCGCGTACCTCGGTGCCGATGGCGGACTCAATATCGCGGATCAGCCCCACCACCGGCAGGTCGGCCAGGTCGCCACAGCTTTCGCACAGCAGATGGCCGTGGGGGCTGGGGTTGGCGTCGTAGCGGTCGGGGCCGTCCGGCATTTCCAGGTGGCCGATCTCGCCGTCCAGCTCCATAAGCTTTAGGTTGCGGTACACGGTGCCGCGGGCAATGTGCGGCATGGCCTGCCGCGCGTGGCTGAAAATTTCGTCAGCGGTCATATGCTCGGGGCATTTTTCACGCATAATGTCCAGTATCAGGGCGCGTTGGCGGGTCATGGGCAGACCTCCTTTAGGGATTTAAGATTAACTCCTATTCAGATGGTACACTATTTTGGATGATTTGTCAACGTTTTGGGCAAAATACACAAGAGTTGTTTCCGATATTTGACTTGACATACGCACTTCTTATGGTATAATAGAAGAAAATTAAGAACAAATCCTAATTTAAAACGGAGGTATTCACTATGGAACTCAGAGGCAGCAAGACCGAGAAAAACCTGTGGGAGGCTTTCGCAGGGGAGAGCCAGGCCCGCAACAAGTACACCTACTTTGCATCCAAGGCCAAGAAGGAAGGCTACGAGCAGATCAGCGCCATCTTCACCGAGACCGCCAACAACGAGAAAGAGCACGCCAAAATTTGGTTCAAACTCCTGATGGAGAACGGCGAGATCCCCGACACGCTGACCTGCCTGAAGATGGCCGCCGCGGGCGAGAACGAGGAGCATACCTCGATGTACCCGCGCATGGCCGCCGAGGCGAAGGAGGAGGGCTTCAACCAGGTTGCGGCCCTGTTCACGATGGTCGCCGCCATCGAGAAGGACCACGAAGAGCGCTACAAGGCCCTGGCCGCCAACATCGAAGCTGGCAAGGTCTACGCCCGCGAGACCGAGCAGGTCTGGCAGTGCCGCAACTGCGGTTTTGTCTATATCGGCCAGCACGCGCCGGTCAAGTGCCCGGTCTGCGCCCATCCGCAGAGCTATTTTGAGCTGAAGAGCAGCAACTACTAAGAGAGCAGAAAAGAGAAGCGCGGTTTCCAACATGGGAAAGTGCTTCTCTTTTTCTATGGAAGGGCTTTTATGAGCGATACGGCTGGGAGTTTTTGTGCATGGTGCAGGGCGACGGTGAGGATGAGATGACCCGTATGTATATCCACCGATAAGCAAAACCGGGAAGCGTCAAAACGGCACTTCCCGGTTTTATTTTCAGCGTTCTTCCAACGGGACGTAGTCACGCGGCTGCATGATGCTCTGGTAGGCGGGGCGGATGATTTTGTCCATGTTGACCAGCTCCTCCATGCGGTGGGCGGACCAGCCGACGATACGCGCAATGGCAAAGATCGGCGTGTACAGTTCCACCGGGATGCCCAGCATGTCATACACAAAGCCGGAGTAGAAGTCCACGTTCGTCGAGACACCCTTATAAATATGGCGCTTCTCGGCAATGACCTGCGGGGCCAGCCGCTCGATCGTGTTGTAATACTCAAAGTCGCGGCTGCGGCCCTTGGCGTCGGCCAGCTGGTGGACAAAGCTCTTGAACACCACCGCGCGCGGGTCGCTCAGCGAGTAGACCGCATGGCCCATGCCGTAGATCAAGCCCTTCTGGTCGAACGCCTGGCGGTCCACAATGCGGCCCAGATAATCAGCCATGGCCTCCTCGTCCAGCGGGTCGGCGACGTGGGCGCGGATGTCGTCCATCATCTGCATGACCTTGATGTTCGCGCCGCCGTGCTTGGGGCCCTTCAGGCTGGAAAGCGCCGCCGCGATGACGGAGTAGGTGTCCGACCCGGACGAGGTGACGACGCGGGTCGTGAAGGTTGAGTTGTTGCCGCCGCCGTGCTCCATGTGCAGCAGCAGGGCAATGTCCAGCACGTGGGCCTCGAGGTCGGTGTACTTCTGGTCGGGGCGCAGCATCTTCAGCAGGTTTTCCGCCGTGGACAGGCTCGGGTCGGGGCGGTGGATGTACATGCTGCCGCCGCACTCATAGTAATTGTAGGCGTGGTAGCCGTAGACCGCCAGCATCGGGAAAACGCTGATGAGCTTGATGCACTGTTCCAGCTGGGTCTGCAGGTCGGTCTTGCCGATGTCGTCATCGTAGTTGGCCAGCGTCAGCACGCTGCGGGTCAGCGAGTTCATCAGGTCGTGACTGGGGGCCTTCATGATGACGTCGCGCACAAAGTTTGTCGGCAGGTCGCGGCATTTGGCAAGGCAGGCGGTGAAGTTCTCGAGCTGCTCTTTGTTCGGCAGGTCGCCGAGCAGCAGCAGATAGGCCGCGCCCTCAAACGCATAGCGCTTGCCGCGCAGACCGCGGATCAGGTCATAGACGTTGTAGCCGCGGTACCAGAGCTTGCCCTCGCAGGGAACCTTCTGGCCGTCGCGCTCCTCAAAGGCGTCGATGCGGGAAATGTTCGTGATGCCCGCCAGTACGCCCTTGCCGTTTTTGTCGCGTAGACCGCGCTTGATGTCGTATTGGGCAAACAGCGTGGGATCAATGCGGTTGTTGGTGACACATTCCTCGGTAAAAATGCGGGCTTCCTTTTCGATGGCTGCGTAATCGCTCATGGTTGATGGCCTCCCTTTTCTTTTTTGTCCGCGGTGGGTAAACAAATCGTAGCAGATGCAGGATTCTTTACAAATCGTATAAGAATAATTATACGGAAAATCGGACAATCTGTCAAATGGATAATTTGTGAACAAACCACACGGTAGGGGCCGGGCATGCCCGGCCCTCGGCGTAATGGAAAACGGACATTTACGGGATGGTTGAGGGCGGGGCATGCCCCGCCCCTACCGGGATACAAAAAAAGGAGAGGTCAACCCTCTCCCAATGCATCTCATTCCGCTACCAGCACCGTCACGCTCGTGGGGGCCAGCTCCAACGCATCACGGAAACGGGGGCCAAAGGGTGTTACCCCGGCGTGGACGCCGTCGCTGAGCTTGCGCCAGGTACCGGCGGGCAGGCTGGCCCACTGGCGGGTGCGCTCGGGGTTGTAGTAGACAGCCAGCTGACCCTTGGCAGCAGTGTCGTCATGCTCCGGCACAAAGCCGATGAGCCATCCCGGCAGCGCGAGCAGGAACGGCTCCGGCTCCCCTGCCGCGCCGCTCAGGCGCGGGTAGGCGCGGCGGATGGCCAGCATACCGCGGTAAAAGGCCGTCAGCGCAGCAAACTCCGGGCGGTGGGCGCGGGCCCAGTCCAGCCGGTTTGTGCTGAGAGGGCCCTTGTAGCTGTTGTGGTCGCCATACTTGGTACGGCCCCATTCCTCGCCCGCCTGCATAAAGGGAAGCCCCTGACAGGTCAGGTAGATGCCTGCCGTCATGCGGTTCTGCGCCAGCATGTCGGCATCGGGCCAGTCATAATCCCCGCGGCGGGCCACGGCGGCCAACTTGTCCCACAGGGTATAGTTGTCGTGGGCGGAGACATACTGCACCACCTGCCCGGCGCGCCGTGGCCAAAAGCCGTGCGCACCATTGTGCCATGCACTGATCGAGTGGATGACATCATAGCCGTGCTGGGGCGCGCCGTTGACATAGCCGGCGTTGGCGGCATCAAAGACATTGCCCTTGATGCAATCGCGCGTATCATCACAGAAAAAGCCGATCCTGTCACTCAGCGCATCGAGTGCGCGCTTGTCGGCAGGGCGTGCGCCGCCCTCCAGATTCGTACCGCCGCCCATCCATGGCTCGCCGTACATCAGGATGCTTTCGCCGCCGGGCAGGCTGTCGAGCGCGGCGCGGATCGCGTTCATCGTGTCCACATCCTCCAGCGCCATCAGATCAAAGCGGAAGCCGTCGATGTGGTAGGTTTTGGCCCAGTACAGCACCGAATCCACGATGAATTTGCGCACCATGGGGCGCTCGCTGGCAAGGTCGCAGCCGCAGCCGGAGCCATTGGTCATGCTGTCGTTGGGCCAGCGGCGGTTCCAGTAGCCGGGGACTGTCCGCTCAAGGCAGCTTTCACTGTAATAGGTGTGGTTGTAGACCACATCAATGATAACGCCCAGCCCCGCGCGGTGCAGGGCTGCCACCATGGCGCGGCACTCGCGCACGCGAACCTCGCCGTGGAACGGATCCGTGGCAAAGCTGCCCTCCGGCACATTGTAGTTTTGGGGGTCATAGCCCCAGCTGTAGCCGCCGTCAGGGCGAGTTTCGTCCACGGTGGCGTAGTCAAAGATCGGCTGCAGCTGCACATGGCTGACGCCCAGCCCCTTCAGGTAGTTCAGGCAGGTCGGATGCGCGCCGTCACCGTCCAGCGTGGTGTCGGGCTGGGTAAAGCCCATGAATTTCCCGCGCCATTCGGGGCGCACACCGCTGCGCGCATCGGCGGAGAAGTCCGCCACATGCACCTCCCACACGCTGCGGGCGTGGGGCGGTATGGCGGGGCGCGCGTCTGCGTCCCAGCCCTCGGGGGCGGCACGGGTCAAGTCCAGCACCATGCCGCGCTGGCCGTTGGCACCGGCGCTGCGCGCGTAGGGGTCCACGACCTCCTGCATACGGCCGTCCGGGAAGTAGACGCGGTAGAGATAGTAGGTTCCGTGCAGGTTGCCCGGCAGGGTGATGGCCCACACGCCGTCGGCCTCGCGGTGCAGCTCATGCACGCCGCGCTCCCCGGCGCCGGGCTCGGCATCGGTGCCGGTTGCATACAGGCAGACTACGACCCCGCAGGCCGTGGGTGCCCACAGCTTGAAAACAGTTTCCTCCGCCGCAGGATTTGCACCGAGGTCGCTGCCGCCGTAATAGGGCAGTTCACACGCCTGCTGCCAGTTCATGGGTGATCGCTCCTTACAAATAATATAATTTATTGTAGCAGGTGGAGAGACACATTGCAAGGGAAACGTTTCAATTCCACCAAAAAACACCGCGCTGCCTTTTCAACAGCGCGGTGCAAAGCTTCATGCAGGGTTCAAATTCAGATGGCGTAACCCTTGGCCTTGATGACGTCCACGACCTGGGCGACGTACTTTTCGCAAGTCTCATGCTCGGGAGCTTCGACCATCACGCGAACCAGCGGCTCGGTGCCGGACTCACGGACCAGGATACGGCCGGTGCTGCCCAGGGCCTCGGCCACGGCCTTGACGGCCGCCTGGACGTCTGCGTCGTCCTGTGCGGCCTTTTTGTCGGTGACATGGACATTTTCCAGAACCTGCGGGTAAATCTTCAGTGGGGCGGCCAGCTCGCTCATTGGCTTCTTCTTCGCCAGCATGACCTCCATCATCTTCAGGCTCGTCAGGATGCCGTCACCGGTGCTGGCGTACTTGGAGAAGATGATATGGCCGCTCTGCTCGCCGCCGATGCGGCAGCCGTTTTTCGCCATATACTCATACACATATTTGTCGCCCACGGCGGTCTTGGCGTAGTCGATGCCCTGCGCATCAAAAGCCTTGTACAGGCCGAAGTTGGACATAACGGTGGTGACGACCGTGTTGGTGATGAGCTTGCCGCGCTCCTTCATATAGCAGCCGTAGATGTACAGGATATGGTCGCCGGTGACGACGTTGCCCTTCTCATCCACGCAGAGGCAGCGGTCGGCGTCGCCGTCGTAGGCAAAGCCGATGTCAAGGTGGTTCTCAACGACGAACTTCTGCAAGCCCTCAATGTGGGTGGAACCGGCGTTGAGATTGATATTCAGGCCGTTGGGCTTGTTGTTGATGACGTAAGTGTCCGCGCCGAGAGCGTCAAACACGCTCTTGGCAATGTTCCAGCTGGAGCCGTTGGCGCAGTCCAGGCCGACCTTGACACCGCGGAAGGAGTAGATGCCCAGGGAAATCAGGTAGCCCATGTAGCGGTTGCGGCCTGCCACATAGTCCACCGTGCAGCCGATCTTGTCGCGGCTGGCGAAAGGCAGCTCGGGCCAATCCTGGTCGAAAACGTGCAGGTGTCCGTCGAGGTAAGCCTCAACCAGGAGCAGCGTTTCTTCGTCCATTTTCTCGCCGTAGCAGTCAATGAGCTTGATGCCGTTGTCATAGTAAGGGTTGTGGCTGGCGGAGATCATGATACCGCAGTCGAAGTCGTCTACACGGGCAATGTAGGCTACGCTGGGGGTGGTGGTGACGTGCAGCAAGTAGGCGTCCGCGCCGCTGGCGGTCAGGCCCGCGACGAGGCTGTACTCAAACATATAGGAGCTGCGGCGGGTATCCTTGCCGATGACGATGCGCGGGGCGGTCGCCTCGCCGTTGCGCTGACGCAGCATACCGTAATACCAGCCAAGGAAGCGGCCTACCTTGTAGGCGTGGTCGGCGGTCAGGTTGACACCGGCCTCGCCGCGGAAGCCGTCAGTACCGAAATATTTTCCCATTCTATTCACACGTTCCTTTCGGATTGTAGTTGGTGCATATTCAAAGGTAGCTTCATTATAGCACTTGTTGGCCGGTTTGTCTATTTTTTATTGGTCAGCATTTCCAGAAGCGCCGTGCAGCCGTCCAGTACATCCCGCCAGGTGACCGCAAAATCCCCGGTGTACCAGGGGTCGGCCACGTCGCCGGGGCGGTCAGTGCAGTCCAGCAGGCGGTGGATTTTGCCCGCCGGGTCTCCGCCGCAGAGGCGGGTCATATTGCGGATGTTGGCACTGTCCATGCCGATGAGCAGGTCATATTTGTCATAGTCGGCCCGGGTCATCTGCCGCGCCGCATGCGCCCCGCAGGCAACGCCATGGGCCGCCAGCTCCCGCCGCGCCGGTGGGTAGACCGGGTTGCCGATCTCCTCGGTGCTGGTGGCAGCGGAATCAATGACAAATCGCTCCCCTGCCCCGGCCTTGGCGGCTAAATCTTTCATCACAAACTCCGCCATCGGACTGCGGCAGATGTTGCCGTGGCAGACGAATAGAATTTTGACCATAGCTGTAACATTCCTTCACATAAAACTATCAGTTTCAGGGGTGTAAAACATTGACAAATATCTTCTGTTTGATTATATTCTATATTGTACACGAAAACACATGAACTGCCTAGTCCTGCGTGAAAATTTGCGTGGGAGAACGGTTCGGCAAGGAAGGCGGTCAATGGCATCACCGTATATCCCATGCAGGTGTCTGCCGTTGAGACGGCTGCTCTGCGCTGGATGCGCACGATGGCGGCGGCGACGGAATACGAATAAAGCATATTCTTCCCTTGCATTGAAAAATTGATTTATAACGAATGGAGATAGAGTACTATGGCAGAAGAAAAACGCAAACGCATTCTTTCGGGCATTCAGCCCACCGGCACGCCCACTCTGGGCAACTATATCGGCGCGGTGCGCAACTGGGCCCTTTTGCAATCTGACTATGACTGCCTGTACATGGTGGCCGATCTGCACAGCCTGACCGTGCGCCAGGTGCCTGCCGACCTGCGCCGCCGCACCCGTGAGCTGGCCGCACTGCTGCTGGCCGTGGGCATCGACCCGAAGGAGCACGTTCTGTTCGTGCAGAGCCATGTCCCGGCGCATACAGAACTTTCCTGGGTGCTGGCCTGCAACACCCAGTTCGGCGAGCTGTCCCGCATGACCCAGTTCAAGGACAAGAGCGCCAAGCACCCCGACAACGTCAACGGCGGCCTGTTCACCTACCCTGTGCTGATGGCGGCGGATATCCTGATTTATAACGCAGACCTCGTTCCCGTGGGCCAGGACCAGACCCAGCACCTGGAGATTGCCCGCGATATCGCAGGCCGCTTCAACGGCATCTACGGCGACACTTTCACCCTGCCGGAGGGCTACGTCCCTGCCGCCGGCGCGAAAATCATGTCGCTGGCCGAACCGACTAAAAAGATGAGCAAGTCCGACACGAACGTCAACAGCTTCATCCTGATGACCGACGACAAGGACGCTATCGTGCGCAAGTTCAAGCGCGCCGTGACCGACTCCGACGGCGTTGTCCGCTTTGACCGTGAGACGAAGCCCGGCGTGTCCAACCTGATGTGCATTTACAGCACCTTTACCGGCAAGTCCAACGATGAGATCGCCGCCGAGTTTGAGGGCAAGGGCTATGGCGACTTCAAACTGGCTGTGGCCGAAGTCACCGCCGATGCGCTGGCCCCCGTGCAGGCCGAGTATGGCCGTATTCTGGCCGACAAAACCTATGTGGATGAGGTGCTCAAGAACGGTGCCGAGCGTGCCTCCCGCCTGGCCAACCGCACCGTCAGCAAAGTTTACCGCAAAGTTGGCCTGCTGCAGCTGGATAAATGACGCTGTGACTTGACAAATCCTATTTAAACCTATATAATATCTAAGTTGGTGCGGCTCCCCAGTTGGTGCCGCACTACTTTTACTATCCATTTTACGTTAGGAGACACTGCTATGGCTAAAGAAGTTGTCGTTACCCGCGAGGGCTATAATAAACTGGAGCAGGAACTGGAAAACCTGCGCACCGTCAAACGTAAGGAAGTCGCTGACAAGATCAAGGTTGCCCGCGGCTACGGCGATTTGAGCGAGAATGCCGAGTACGATGCCGCCAAGGAGGAGCAGGCTTCTGTGGAGGCCCGTATCGCCGACCTGGAGGCCACCCTGAAGCTGGCCCGCATCATGGATGAGAGTGAGCTGTCCAACGACACTGCTTCCATCGGTATGCACGTCAAGATTCTGGCCGAGGGCGATGACCTGGAGGACGCCGAGGAGTACGACCTGACCGGCTCCACCGAGGCGGATATGGACCTGAACCGCATCAGCGACGAGAGCCCGGTTGGCGCTGCCATGATCGGCTGCAAAGTCGGCGACAGCTTTAATGTCACCCTGCCCAACGGCAATATCATCACCTACAAGCTGCTGGAAGTTTCCCGTTCCAAGTAAGCATTTGAAATCAAAAAATCACGAAAGGACGATCTCACATGGAGCAGAATAAGCCCCAGACCGAGCAGGAAATCAGCCAGCAGGCCGCCGTGCGCCGCCAAAAGCTGACTGACCTGTGCGAAGCCGGTCACAACCCCTTTGAAATCACAAAATATGCGCAGGATGCGTACTCGGCCGACCTCAAACAGGAGTTTGCCGACCTGCCTGCCGAAGCCGAGACCGGCAAGATCGTCTCTTTGGCCGGCCGCATGATGTCCAAGCGCGTCATGGGTAAGGCCAGCTTTGCCCATCTGCGCGACCAGAAGGGCGACATCCAGATTTTTGTCAAGCGCGACCTGCTGGGCGATGAGGCCTATGCCGCTTTCAAAAAGCTGGACATCGGTGATATCATCGGCGTCAAGGGCGAAGTGTTCCGCACCAAGATGGGCGAGATTTCCGTCCGCATCAGTGAGCTGACCCTGCTCTCCAAGAGCCTGCTTCCCCTGCCCGAGAAGTTCCACGGCTTGACCGACCGCGAGGCCCGCTACCGTCAGCGCTATGTTGACCTCATCGTCAACCCCGAGGTCAAGGACACCTTCGTCAAGCGCAGCCTGATTCTGAAGGAGATCCGTGCCTACCTGGACGAGAAGGGTTTCCTGGAGGTCGACACCCCCATCCTGACCCCGTTTGAGATCGGTGCGTCTGCCCGCCCCTTCTACACCCACCACAACACCCTGAACATGGACATGGTGCTGCGCATTGAGACCGAGCTGTACCTCAAGCGCCTGATCGTGGGTGGTATGGACCGCGTGTATGAGGTCGGCCGCATCTTCCGCAACGAGGGCATGGACCCGAAGCATAACCCCGAGTTCACGACCATCGAGCTGTACCAGGCTTTCACCGACTTCCACGGTATGATGGATCTGGTCGAGGAAATGTATAAGCGCCTGGCCCTCAAGGTCTGCGGCAGCCTGGAAATCACCTACCAGGGCAAGCAGATCGACATGGGCCATTGGGAGCGTCTGACCATGGTCGAGGCCGTCAAGAAGTATTCCGGTGTTGATTTCAACGACTGGAAGACTGATGAGGACGCTATCGCAGCCGCCAAGGAGCACCATGTGGAGTTGCCCGAAGTCCCGACCAAGGGGGCTATCCTGGCTGAGTTCTTCGACGCCTTTGTCGAGGACAAGCTCATTCAGCCTACGTTCATCTACGACTACCCTGTCGAAATCAGCCCGCTTGCCAAGCGCAAGCCCGGCGACCCGGCTTTCACCGAGCGTTTCGAGTATTTTATCGACTGCACCGAGTACGGCAATGCGTTCAGCGAACTGAACGACCCCATCGACCAGAAAGCCCGCTTCGAGCGCCAGGTCGCCGAGCGCAAGGCCATCGAGCCGGAGTGCCGGGCACAGGTCGATTATGACTATGTCAACGCGCTGGAGTATGGTCTGCCCCCGACGGGTGGTCTCGGCTTCGGCGTCGACCGTCTTGTCATGCTTCTGACCGACAGCGCATCGATCCGCGATGTTCTGCTGTTCCCCACGATGAAGCCCATTGACTAAAAAGCATTGATTCAACGCCTTTTATCAACCCGGTTTGGCGGATTTGACACCACATTGACACCAAACTTGTGCAGAAAAGGCTTTACAAAAAAGCAGAGAGTTATCCTCTTACGGATGACTCTCTGCTTTTTTGTTTATGTAGTTGTGCATTTCTGCGCGGAAGCAATGAGGTGATACCACCGAACCGCTTATATGGTCCAACGGATTTCTTCGCAGGTCCGTTTCTGATATGCGGAGACGGTGGCGAAGATCTGATAAGTTTAACGGATAGTCAAATTACAAAATATGAGAAAAAATATCACTCACCCCTGATTTTCCTTGAGCTATATCCGAAGCCGATTACTCTCAAATGCACGCCAGAATTGTATGCTAAATGCATGGGAGAGGAACATCAGCATGATACACAAGAAAATGAACGTGATGAGAGATAAGTCCATTTGTATGGGAAATCGTGAAAATGGGCTTTGCTCTTATTGAAAAGCATGATATACTATTCTTACATTGTACTGATGTAAGGAGAGCAGCGATGGCAGGCACAGAACGGTATGTTCGTAACAGCACAGCAGATTTTCTTGTGTTCACGAAAGATTCAGAGACAGATGGCATAGAAGTTCGCGTTCAGGATCACGAGGTCTGGCTGACGCAAAAAGGCATCGGACAACTGTTTGATGTTGACCGCAGTGTTGTTGCCAAACATCTGCGGAATATTTTTGCGGAAAATGAATTATCCGAAAGTACAACTTGTGCAAAATTTGCACAAGTTGCAGATAATGGCAAGACCTATCACTACAAATTCTACTCCCTGCCCGCCATTATTGCTGTTGGCTACCGCACCAATTCCACCCGTGCCACACAATTCCGTCAATGGGCAACCAAAGTGCTGGATACATTTACCCGGCAGGGATATGTTCTGGATAAGGATCGGCTTATTAATGGGCAAATCTTTGATGAAGATTACTTCGACCATTTGGTTTCCGAAATACAGGAAATCCGCGCCAGCGAGCGCCGCTTTTACCAGAAAATTACGGATATTTATGCTACTGCCGTAGATTACTCGGTAGACAGCAAAACGACCAAAGACTTTTTTGCAACCGTTCAGAATAAAATGCACTACGCTGTTCATGGCAGTACTGCCGCAGAAGTCATTGTGCAACGGGCAGACCACACAAAAGACCACATGGGGTTGACCTCATGGAAGAATGCCCCCAACGGGAAGATAGTCAAAGCCGATGTTTCTGTTGCAAAGAACTATTTGCAGCAAGATGAGTTACAAGAACTGAATGAGATTGTAACAATGTACCTTGACTATGCAACGCGCCAAGCACGGCGGCATATTCCTATGACGATGCAGGACTGGGCAGAGAAACTGGACGCTTTCCTGCAATTCAACGATGCCGAAATTCTAAAAGATAAAGGAAAGGTTACAGCGGCAATCGCAAAGGCTTTCGCAGAAAGTGAATTTGAAAAGTACCGCGTTATACAGGACAGGCAGTACCAAAGCGATTTTGACCGCCTTATGATGGAGGCGGAATCAACAAAACAATAATTACAGGCAGATGCCCTATGTGAGACTCATTTCACATAGGGCATTTTTCTTTTAGGGAGCTTCTATGGCTATAACAAAAATCCACGCGACAAAATCTACTCTCGGCAAGGCACTGGCTTATATTGAAAACCCGGACAAGACCGACGGTCAGATGCTGGTGTCAGGCTATAATTGTGAGCCTCAAACAGCTTCTATCGACTTTGAAATGACTGCGGTACTTGCACACGAGGCACGAAATCTGAAAAGAAAGCGTTCCACAAATCTTGCCTATCACCTGATACAGTCTTTTTCTCCAGAAGATGCTGTCACGCCTGAGCAGGCGCATGAGCTGGGGAAGAAACTGGCATTTGAATACACAGGCGGCAAGTACGAGTATGTGGTGGCGACCCACATTGATAAAGGTCATATCCATAACCACATCATGCTCAATGCAGTTTCCTTTTACGACTATAAGAAACTGCGAACGGTGCCTTACCGCACGGCATGTCAGATACGGGATATTTCTGACCGCTTGTGCATGGAAGCACATTTATCCGTGATTGATGATCCACAAAAGATTGGGCAACTGTATCCTGAAAACGCAGGGAAAAAGAAATCTGTATCCAACCGGACGGAAATCCGAAAGAGGCTGAATTTTTGCTTGGAGCGGGCAACGGATTATAGTCAGTTTCTTTCTATGGCAAAAGGACTGGAAATCACACCTACAATTCGCGGTAAGCATATGAGCTATTTGCTGGAGGGTGCGGGTCGATCTGTCCGGGATAATAGCCTATCTGATACTGATACATTTACCTATGCCGGTATTTGCGCTCGACTGTCCGACAATGCACAAGAGCAAAAATACCTGCGGGAAACAATTACAGTTATCCTTGGCTCGGCAACCGGCATGGCGGACTTTGCGGATAAGCTGAAAGTGGCAGGTATCGAAACCAAAGTAAAAAAAGCGACTGGACAGGTGCTGTACCGAGCCGCAGTGTTGGATGGTGCATGGGTCCCCGAAGATGCCCTCGGTTCCGAATTCACCAGTGAAGGAATTGAGTATGCAGCAAAACCCTTAAATCAAAAGATGGAATATTTCAATCAACATAGTACGGAACTTCAAGCATACCGCAATGCAGCAGCATACCTCGAAAAAGAGGGCATCGACCAATCGGTAGAGATTGATAAGGTAAATGTCCTCGCACAAGAAATGGGGCATCGGATGGATGAATTAATGGAACAATTAAGAGACGTAAATTTGCAGGAACAGAAAGTCCGTCAGGAACAGCAAACTCTTGCTGAAATTCAATCGGATTTGGTTGAATGAATGCCTGATT